>JAITPN010000039.1 GCA_031289415.1 Prevotellaceae bacterium
AGCATACGGTGTTGTGGTTTATATTTATTGGACGGTGCGTCATAACCCGTCGCTGTTCTTCTGTCATATTATTTATGTCCATAATAAATTTTGAGTATAGATAATGTAATGAAGGTAATCTATTAAATAGAAATGTGAGTAGTTTAACTGAATTTATTCTCTCCGTATTCTGATTTGAATAGCTTTTTCGACCGCTTGTTCGCTTACTAAAATGAGGTATCCGCCACCGCCTGCGCCGCTCAATTTCCAGCCTTGCGCCGTGGTCTTGTATTTTTCTATTAGGGCAAGAATATCGGTTGACGCCATGAGGGGAAACAGGGCTATCTGTGCTTCAAAACTGCGGCGCATGGCATCGCCGAATTTCGTGATGTCCCTTTCTTTGATAGCGTTCCAGCATAGGTTGGCTGCGTCGCTGAGCATTTTTGTACCGGTAGCGGTGAGGTGGGTGCGGGACAATACATTGTAGTCATTGTTGCGGGGATAGAGAGGAATGAGCCACAGGCGTTTTTCCAACCATTGCAGAATGGCGTCGTCGGTTATTGTTTCTACTTCGGAGGGCCAAAATTCGCCGTTATAGAGCAGGCGGTTTAACCCCGGCATGACGATGCCGAGCGCATCTTGCGAGCCGCTGATATATGTAGAACCCGGAGGGTTTTCAAAACAGAAAAGATTCTTGGCAAGTTTTTCCTTGTCGCCTGCGGGAATAGCTACTTGCCACAGTTCAATGGCTTTTTTGCGCGAACTGGTAGCCATACCGCTGCGGTCGTTAAAGTCGTAGTCGGGTTCTATGGAAATAGTAAGCACCGCTCCCGCACAGAGTTTACTGACGGCAGGCTGGTCGAGCCAACCGCCTGCAAGGTCAATGCGGTAAGGAATTTTGCATATAGAACGCAAACTTGTGGTGGAGCGCACCGGCAAGTTGCCGTGTGGAGCGCGTTGACTGACTATGTATTGAATACCGAGTTCTTTGCACAACTGTTCTTTCAGGGTGCTGTGTCCGTCGCTGTTTACGAAGAAAATGTCGGGCTTCAGTTGTTTGATTTCGTCCGCAAAATCAATCAAGCCGCTGCCGCTGTTAATCCATGCCTCTTTTACGGCTTTCAGGGCTTTCACCATATAGAGGCGTTCCTGCTCGTTGTTGAAAGGGCGGCGGGCTTTCAGTTCATATAAGGTTTTATCTGAGCCGATGCCTACATATACCTCGCCATAAGCGGCGGCTTCTTCAAAAAAAGCTACATGTCCGCTGTGGAGCATATCATAACATCCGCTGACAAAGATTTTTTTCATCTTAACCCTATCGTTATTTTAATTTGTCTGTTTGTTTCTGAATATCGTCATCTTCAATTTTTCCGAACAATAATTGGGCTTCTTGCAAAAGCTGGCTGTCGGGCAGTATAGCGTTTTTGCCGAGCATATCCCAGTCTGCCTCCTGCATACCGAGCATTTGGCGCAGTTTTTGCGCGGTGAACGGCAGGAACGGCTCAAAAACAATGGCGCAGGCAGCGCAACATTGCAGTGCGATGTTCAGCACCGTCGAAGCCTTTTGCATATCGGTTTTGGCTAATTTCCACGGCTCGGTATCGGTAAGGTATTTATTGCCCAATCGGGCGAGGTTCATGGCTTCTTTCAGCGCTTCGCGGAAATGAAACGTTTCGATATTTTCTTCCACAGCCTGTTTGATTATCGGAATGTCATTCAACGTAGCTTTGTCGTAATCGTTTACCTCGTGCAGCGGAGGTACTTTTCCGTCGAAATATTTATGCGTGAGCACTATGGCGCGGTTCACAAAATTACCGAGTATAGCTACCAATTCGCTGTTGTTGCGTGTTTGAAAATCTTTCCACGTAAAGTCGTTGTCTTTTGTTTCGGGGGCGTTGGCGCATAGCACGTAGCGCAGTACGTCTTCTTTTCCCGGAAAATCATCCAAATATTCATGCAGCCACACTGCCCAATTACGCGACGTCGAAATTTTGTTTCCTTCAAGGTTTAGAAACTCGTTGGCAGGCACATTGTCGGGAAGAATATAGTCGCCGTGCGCTTTCAACATTACGGGAAATACGATGCAGTGAAACACAATATTGTCTTTTCCGATAAAATGTACCAAACGGGTTTCTTTGTCTTTCCACCACAGTTCCCATTCGTCGGGCAGGATTTCTTTGGTGTTTGAAATATAGCCGATAGGTGCGTCAAACCACACGTAAAGCACTTTTCCCTCAGCGCCTTCTATCGGCACAGGTACGCCCCAGTCGAGGTCGCGGCTTACGGCGCGAGGCTGCAAACCGCCGTCTAACCACGATTTGCATTGTCCGTACACATTCGTTTTCCATTCCTTGTGTTGTTCCAAAATCCACTCGCGAAGCCACGGTTCATATTCGTTCAAAGGCAGATACCAATGTGATGTTTCGCGCAATATGGGTTTACTTCCGCTAATCATTGAGCGCGGGTTAATCAGTTCGGTGGGGCTGAGCGTCGCGCCGCATTTTTCGCATTGGTCTCCGTATGCGCTTTCGTTGCCGCACTTTGGGCATGAGCCGGTTATGTACCGGTCGGCGAGAAATTGCTGCGCTTCCGTATCATAATATTGTTCCGTGTTTTTTTCAATAAATTTGCCACTGTCGTATAATTTTTTGAAAAAACCGGCGGCTGTTTCGTGCTGTGTCTTTGATGAGGTGCGCGAATATACATCGAATGAAATGCCGAAGCGGGCAAACGACTCTTTAATGATATGATGATATTTATCTACCACATCTTGCGGCGAAACACCCATTTGGCGCGCTTTAATGGTGATAGGAACGCCGTGTTCATCCGAGCCGCAGATGAATTTTACGTCTTTGCCGCGCAGGCGCAGGTAGCGGACGTAGATGTCGGCAGGAATATAAACACCGGCTAAATGCCCGATGTGTACCGGTCCATTCGCATAAGGCAATGCGGCAGTAACAAGATGTCGTTTGTAGAGATTCATACAAAAATATAGTTTCAACTTACAAAGGTACAATTTTTTTAGCTTATAGAAAAATTCTTACCTTTGCAAGTATTAAAATTGATACAAGATGACATCGCAACGTCCGATTTATTTACAGCACGGCGACAAGGTTGCCGTAGTTGCACCTGCCGGCAAAATCCGTGAAAACTCGCTTGCGCCCATGCTTCATTGCATGGAACGGTGGGGCTTGCAGGTGTGTAGCGATGAGCATGTATATTCGCATCATCACCAGTTTGCAGGCGACGATGCGCAACGTGCCGCGGCTTTACAGGCGGCTGTCGGCAATCGTGATGTCAAAGCCATATTGTGCGCCCGCGGCGGCTATGGTTGCAGCCGCATAGTGGATGCGGTTGATTTTTCGCCTTTATATGAATATCCCAAATGGTTAGTGGGTTACAGCGATATAACCGTATTGCATGCACGGTGGAGCAGGCTGGGATTGCCGAGCATTCACGGCGTGATGTCGGGTAAGTTCCCCGCTGACGGTGGCGACGATGAAAGCGTCGAAAGTTTGCGGAAAGCCTTGTTCGGAGAAGCGTTGCGCTATACGCTTCCCCCGCATCCGTTGAATAAAACCGGCGAAGCCGAAGGCACGCTTGTCGGCGGAAACATGAGCCTTATAGCGCATTTGACAGGTACGGCAGACGAATTGGATACCGACGGAAAAATCCTGTTTCTGGAAGATGTCGGCGAATATTTATATGCCCTCGACCGGATGATGGTGCAACTGAAGCGTAGCGGAAAATTATCGAAAATCCGAGGGCTGGTGTTGGGTTATTTTACGGATATAAAAGACAACGATACGCCTTTCGGCGCGTCGGCGTATGAATTGATAACCCGCTTTGTGGAAACAATGAATATTCCTGTGTGCTGCGGATTTCCGGCAGGTCATGAAGAGCCGAACTTGTCGCTGGTGTTCGGACGTTCCGCAAAACTTTCGGTTACGCCTCATGAAAATACATTAATACTATGAATATTACGAAACAAGACACCGGGCAACTTGCCGAACAACTTGCCGCAAACTATCTGCGGCAACAAGGCTTTACGATCCGTCACGTGAATTGGCGGTGGAAGCACAAAGAACTTGACATTATAGCCGAAAAGGACGGACGATTGCATGTAGTGGAAGTGCGGTCGCTTCATTCCGCCTATTTTCAAGCGCCCTACCAGAGTATAGACCGTCAGAAGCAACGCCACCTCATTGCAGCCACCGACGCTTATATCAAACAGCACAAATTGACCATGGAAGTACAGTTGGATGTGGTTTCTATCGTTTTTAACGGCGCAACGCATACGCTCGAATACCTCCCGAATGCCATTTATCCGACCGCTTAATCGACGAACGTGCAAAAAAATACGACGAAGCGGTTGTTAATTTGAAAAAAAGGCGTACCTTTGTAAGATAAACAACTTTGAAAATTTAAACTTGTTATGAAACAAAAGAATATAAAAACCACTTTTGCCACGATTGTGGGCATAGTTGTGGGGATGTTGTTGGGTTCATACGCTGTTTCTTTGGTCTTCAAGAAACCTTCCATAGATCAAGAGTTGGTGAAAATATCAAACGAACTAAACAAGTCATGCCCTATGATGATAGACGCTGTAACGCGGCTTGATCATACTATGGCGCTTCCCGACAACACGTTCCAATATAATTATACTATAACAGATGTTGATAAGGAAACTATTGATACTTTAGCGATTAAAGAATTAATGACGCCTCAAATAGTCAACTACTTTAAAACAAGTCCTCAAACACAGTTTTTCAGGACACATAAAGTTTCTCTAAACTATTATTACCAAGATGAAACAGGCATTTATGTGTGCGCTATTTCCATCAAGCCCGAACAATATGCTGAATAATATCTTTTTGACGTAGTCAAGCAGATAAAAAAAGTGCGAAATAAATTTCGCACTAAAAAAAATAAACTAGATATTATAAAAAAGGAACAATTTTAGAATTTCAAGTTAGAATTGGTCTTCGTCTGATACGGTTAACTTTTTCCGTCCGCGGCGACGACGCGCTGACAATACACGGCGACCATTAGCGGTTGCCATACGTTCACGAAACCCGTGCTTATTACGGCGTTTACGTTGAGATGGTTGAAATGTTCGTTTCATACTTTTTCAAAAATTGGACTGCAAAGGTAGAAAATAATTTTCATTCTACCAAAAAAAAATGCTTAACAAGCGAAATAAATTATTTTTTTTGTTTCAAAAAATTCATTATCAAACCATTGTTTTATATCAAAAATATTTGGTGTAGGGGTTTGTTTCGGCAATTTTGCCATAGTTTCGGCAATTTCGGTTGTTACATCGCCTCCTTTGAGATAAACGATGCCGTGCGGCGGCTTTTTTGCGCTTGACGGTTTAAGAAGCGGCAACGCCCAATCAATGAATACAGGAAGACTTGCTACTGCGCGGCTTACCACGACGTCGAAACGCTCCGTGAGTTGTTCGGCGCGGCTGCACAAAGGCGTTACGTTTTGCAATCCGAGCGTTTCCGTCACAGCTGCTACTACCTTGATTTTTTTTGCAATGGAATCAACCAGCGTAAAACGACATTCGGGAAAAAGCACGGCAAGCGGAATACCGGGGAATCCGCCGCCTGTACCTATGTCTATAATAGCATCGCCTGCCGCAAACCGGAAGCATTTTGCAATAGCCAATGAATGTAGAATGTGGTGGACTTCGAGCGCGTCAATATCTTTGCGCGAAACGACGTTAATACGGCTGTTCCATTCCGTATAACACTGCGGCAGCAATCCGAGTTGCCGTTGTTGCTCTCCGCTGAGTTCGGGAAAATAGCGCGTTATTTCGGTTAATTCCATATTCCTTGCCCGCCGCTTTTTTTACGGGATATTTTTGAAACAAACAATAGTATAAGGTAAATGAACGGAAATGCAAAATCCCAAATGAAAAGCGAGGACAACAATCCTTTTTCGTTCAGCCGGCGTTGTACGCGAAAGAACACAAACCATTGAACCAACCAACGCAATATTATTGCGCCTGCAAACATCGACAACCATGTAGGATGTGCATAAAAAAGTGCAATGCCCACAGTGGCAGAGGCGAAAAACAGTAGTCGGGAAAGGACTTCGGCAAGTTCGGGATAACGCGACCCTTTGCGGCAAAGCGCAAACGAATGTAGCTCGTTGTATCGTTCGTTACGCCAGCGGAGGCTGCTAATCCGCAAAGCGCTTATGTTTACGTTTTTGGGCAATGCTGCTACTGCGGTGTTGCCGCGTGTAGCTACTTTATTGATAAAAATGTAGTCTTCGCGCAGGCTGCCTATAATCCGAATATCAAAACCTTTGTTGTCGAAAAATAGTTTTTTGCGGTAAGCCAAATTACTCCCCATTCCCATATACGGTTTGCCTTTCAATGCTTTTCCGAAACAGTGTAATGCCTGCATCAGGCGGTCGGCGCGAATCCAGCGGCGGTTGTTAACGAGCCGCGTGTAACCCAGCGCTATATCTTTTTTGTCGGAAAAACGGCTTGCCATATTGCGTAGCCAATCGTTGTCCTGCGGATAACAATCGGCGTTGGTAAACAGCAACAGGTCGTATTGAGCGGCTTTAATGCCTACGCCTAACGCCATTTTTTTGCCATGTTTGAAAATGTCGCTTTCTACCAATGTGCGGAACATCAAGTGTGGATATTTTTCCTGCATGGAAGCCAGTAGAATTTCCGAATCGTCGGTCGAACAGTCGTTCACCACAATCACTTCAAATAGGGGATAATCCTGTTCCAATATGCGGCTCAGGTGTTGTTCAAGCGCGGCATGTTCATTGCGGGCGCATATAATGACCGACACGGGTGGCATGGGTATATTTTCCGTTTGTTCGCCGTGCTTTTTTTTAGGATTAAGCCGGATAAATGCTACGCGACCGAATACATTGAAATAGTAATATAATTGGGCGAAAAAAGAGAACAACGCTATCAAAATCGCCGCTTTTTTCCACCACGAAAACAATAAAAAGTAGTCAACAATATTTTCTAAAATTTGCATAATAAAATTCTTTAATTCGATAAAATATATCCGAATTGTTTTAATTTGTTAGTATCTTCGCGCCAGTCGGGATTTACTTTTACGAAAAGGCGGAGAAATACTTTTTTTTCAAAAAAATCTTCCATATCTATACGCGCCTGCGTGCCGATTCTTTTTAACATACTGCCTGCCCGCCCGATAAGAATACCTTTCTGCGATTCGCGCGCTACGTGAATAATTGCTTCAATATCATATCGTGCGTCGGATTCGCGGAATTGTTCGATGACTACTTCAGTGCAATACGGAATTTCTTTTTCGTAGTTCAGCAATATTTTTTCGCGGATAATTTCCGAGGCGAAAAAACGCAGGTTGCGGTCGGTAAACGTGTCTTTATCGTAATAAGGCGGGCTTTCGGGCAAGAATGATAAAATACGTTTGAAAACGCTGTCAATATTGAATTTCTCCTGTGCCGATATAGGATAAATTAATGCGTCGGGTAACAGTTGTTGCCATACTTCAACCAACTGTTCCAATGCTTCGGCATTAGTGAGGTCAATTTTATTAATTGCAAGAATTACAGGAATTTTAGTGTGGCGCAAGCGGGCGATGTAGTCCTCGTTTTTGTCGTGTGTTTCCACAACATCGGTTACATAAAGAATCACGTCGGCGTCGCCGATGGCAGTGTCCACAAATTTCATCATGGATTTTTGCAGGGCATAGTGAGGTTTCAAAATTCCCGGCGTGTCCGAAAAAATCACTTGAAAGTCGTCGCTGTTTACGATACCCATAATGCGGTGTCGCGTAGTTTGCGCTTTGGCTGTGATGATAGACAGTTTTTCGCCTACCAGCGCGTTCATCAGCGTGGACTTGCCCACATTGGGATTGCCGATAATATTTACAAACCCTGAGTGATGCATTATTCGTAAGCTCCCATGCGCAGCATTGTAATTTCCTGTGTAGTAAGAAAACGCCATTGCCCGCGTTTCAGATTTTTCTTGGTTAATCCTGCAAAATATACACGGTCGAGTTTTTTTACCTTGTAGCCCAAATGTTCGAACATGCGGCGGACAATGCGGTTTCGTCCCGAATGGATTTCAAGCCCTACTTGCGCACGGTCGTTATCTACATACGAGGCAAGGTCGGCAGAGGCGTGTCCGTCGTCGAGTGTAAAACCGTCCACTAATTTTTGCAAATCGGTTTGCGGAATATTGCGGTCTAAAAATATATGATAGATTTTCTTTTTTTCATACGACGGATGCGTGAGTTGTTCCGCGAGGTCGCCGTCATTGGTTAAAAGCAATACGCCTGTGGTATTGCGGTCTAAACGTCCTACGGGGAACACGCGTTGCGGGCATTTGCTGCCGATAAGGTCAATTACCGTATTTTCGGCATGAGGGTCGCTGGTGGTGGTTACATAATCTTTCGGCTTGTTCATGACGATATATACTTTTTGCTCGCCTTTTATCCGTTCGTTGTTGAAGCGGATGTCGTCGGTGCGTTTCACTTTTACGCCGAGTTCCGTAACCACATTTCCGTTGACCGACACAAGCCCTGCCGTAATGTATTCGTCGGCTTCGCGGCGCGAGCAAATACCCGAATTGGCAATGAATTTGTTCAGGCGCACGTCTTCTTTTTCTTGTACTGGCTTCGTCGGTTTGCGCACTGCGGTTTTGGGTTTAAAGCCGGCACGTTTATCGGTTGGCGGACGGAATTTCCGCGGCGGACGGTTGTCGTAACTGCGTTCGGAATAACCGCCTCGTTTTGTGTTACTGTTGCCAAATTTATTCAGCCGTCTGTCTTCTTTTTCAGCCGTCGAATCAGTAGATTTGCGCCGGAGTTTAAATACCGGCTTGTCGGTTGCCGGACGGAACTTCCGTGGCGGACGGTCGTCATAACTGCGTTCGGAATAACCGCCTCGCTTTGTGTTACTGTTGCCAAATTTATTCAGCCGTCTGTCTTCATTTTCAGCCGTTGAATCAGTAGATTTGCGCCGGAGTTTAAATACCGGCTTATCGGTTGCCGGACGGAATTTCCGCGGCGGACGGTCGTCATTGCGCCCTGCATTATTACTACTGCGCGGCGGACGGCGGTTGTTATTTCTCGAATATGTATTATTCATTATGATGATTTTCGGTGCAAAGGTAATGTATTTTCGTAGATTTATTGTTATTTTTGTGGTAAAAACTGAAAAATGATGCGGTTAACTCTATGCTGTAAAACGAAATGAACGCTTACCGTGTTCGCAATGTAAAAAAACGAAAATAATTCAAAATCAATAAACTAATTAATTTTACACTTCACGCATTTCACGTTACGCTTCAATAACTCAACAGTTCAACAAATATTTTATAAGAATTGTTTATTGTGAATAAAAAAAGTGTCTTAGTAAGGTGGGCATATAATTGAAACTGTAATCTTTTGCAATACCAAAGCACAGGGATGTTTGTAAAAAATTTCTTTTATTCAAAAAAAGAATGTAAATTTGCAAAAAATCTTACAAAAAATCCTCATTATGAAAAAGATTATTCTTTTTGGTTTTATGTTGTTGGCGTTTTCTTCCTGTGCCAAATTGGAAGAAATCAATGTGAAAGACGCTAAAATAAAGAATGTGTCATTCAATACTATGACAGATATTTCGTTAGACCTTGTGCTGACAATCGAAAATCCTAATACACGGAAAATATTGATTGACAATGTAGAACTTGATGCTTGGCTCGGCGAAACCCATTTGGGGCTTGTGGAAACGCTCGAAAAAACCGCCTTGCCGCCAAAATTCAACGGCGATGTAAAAATACCGCTTCAGCTCACTTTCTCAAGCCTTCAGGCGCTTACGGTGATTGCTAATAACGCCGAGAGTCTAAATTTCGATAATCTACTTGATAAGTTTGAAGTAACCGGTTTTGCAAAAATCAAAATGGGCGCATTCGTAAGAAAACATAAAATAGAACGAACGACCATCAAAAAATTATTAGAAAGTTTATGATGAAAAATATGTATCGTATGATTGTTGTTATGCTGCCTGTTTTTGCCCTCATGCCGTTATATCTTGAGGCGCAAGAACCTGCCGATAGTGTGGTGGTATATCAACCCAATATGTTTTTATACCTCCAAACTTCTGCGGAGGACGGCAGCCGTATTACGATTAAGCAAAGCACTGCCATAAAAGAGCAATTCAACCGGTATGTATTGAAAAACGAAAGCCGCTACAAAAAACTGCGTGGTTTCCGTGTCCGCATATTCTTTGATAACAGCCAAAATGCCCGCCAACGCTCGATGTCGGTGAAGTCGAACTTCCAAGAACTATATCCCGATGTGCCGGCTTACCTTGTGTATGAAAACTTATATTTTAAAGTAACGGTGGGCGATTTTCGCACAAAATCCGACGCCCTACGTTTTCTGCAAGCCATTCAGCAGAACTATTCCGGCGCATTCATCATTAAAGAAACTATAAATTATCCGGCATTATGACAGATGTCTTGAATCACGAATGTGGTATTGCACTCATCAGGTTGCGGAAGCCGCTCGATTATTACAAAAAGAAATACGGCACATGGTTTTACGGGCTGCAACGCTTGTATCTGCTCTTGGAAAAGCAGCACAACCGCGGACAAGACGGCGCAGGCGTTGCCGCACTAAAGTTGAACGCGCCCTACGGCAGACCGTACATCGACCGTGCACGTTCGAACTCCGCTACGCCTATCCGCGATGTGTTCGATACGATCAACAGCGCAACCGCCATACTCGAACAACAACACGACGCCGACGAAGCATGGATTAAAGAAAACGTGCCTTATCTTGCGGAACTCTATCTCGGACATTTGCGCTACCGGACGCATGGCAGTCTTTCCATTGAATATGTACATCCGGTAGTACGTCCCAGTAATTGGGAGTCGCGGAATCTGGTAATTGCCGGAAATTTCAATCTTACCAACACCGACGAAATATTCGACCGGTTGATTGAAATAGGGCAGCATCCGCGCGATTTGTCGGACACTGTAACCGTGCTTGAAAAAATTGGGTTTTTCCTTGATAAAGAAAATGAGCATGTATATAAATTGCTGCGTGAAACCGAAGACGACAAACGGAAAGTGTTAGGTCTGCTTGCCGAGCAAATCAATATTCCCGAAGTGTTGCGTTCCGCCACCGGTCATTTTGACGGCGGGTATGCTATCGGCGGGATGATAGGCAACGGCGACTCGTTTGTGCTGCGCGATGCACACGGTATTCGCCCTGCATACTACTACACCGACGACGAAATTGTGGTAGTCGCCTCGGAGCGACCGGTGATTCAAACCACCATGAAAGTAGAAACTGCCGCCGTGAAAGAACTGCTGCCGGGCGAAGCCATTATTATTAAACGTAACGGAAATTGGGCATTGCACCAAATATTACCAGCCGAAAAACGTATGGCATGTTCTTTTGAACGTATATATTTTTCGAGAGGTACGGACACCGATATTTACCGCGAACGCAAAAGACTCGGAGAACGCCTTACGCCTCAAATCCTCAAAACCATTGACTGCGACCTTGACAATACGATTTTCTCATACATCCCCAACACGGCGGAAACGGCTTTTCTCGGCATGGTAAAAGGATTGGAAGATTACATGATTGAAGAAAAGAAAAAACAAATTTTGGCGCTCGGAAAATCAATTGACACCATGACATTCCAAAACATCATGAATAAACGTGTGCGTGTCGAAAAAATAGCGGTGAAAGACGTAAAAATGCGTACGTTCATTACCGAAGACACGTCGCGCAACGACATGGTGGAACACGTGTACGACGTTACATACGGCGTAGTCAGGCGCGGGCTTGACAACCTTGTCATCATTGACGATTCTATTGTGCGCGGCACTACCTTGAAACAAAGCATCCTCAGAATACTTGACAGGCTTGAGCCGAAAAAAATAGTAGTGGTAAGTTCCGCACCGCAGATACGTTATCCCGATTGCTATGGTATTGAAATGTCGCACATGACTGAATTTTGCGCTTTCCTTGCCGCTATCGAACTGCTGAAAGATTCGGGGCAAGCCGGCGTGATTGAAGACGTGTACCGCAAATGCAAGGCTCAGCAAAATTTATCAAGCAACCAACTGGTAAATCATGTGAAAGACATTTACCGTCCGTTTACGCCGGAGCAAATATCAGAAAAAATAACTGAAATTTTGCGTCCGTCCGACATTAAGGCTGAAGTGGCTATCGTATATCAATCGTTGGAAAACCTGCACGAAGCGTGTCCCGACAACCTTGGCGACTGGTATTTTTCGGGCGACTATCCTACCCCCGGAGGCAACAAAGTGGTCAATAACGCATTCATTGATTATTACGAAAAAGGAATATAACACACCCCCCCGACTATGTTAACGCTTAAAACAATTCGTGAAAACACCGCTTATGTCATCGAACGATTGGCAGTGAAACATTTTGACGCCGCCGCGCTCATTGATGAAATCATCATCACCGACAACGAACGGAAAGCCATCCAAACGAAATTAGATGAAAATCTTTCGGAACAAAATACGACGGCAAAACAAATCGGCGCATTGATGAAAGACGGAAAGAAAGACGAAGCGGAAGCCGCCAAACAAAAAACCGCCGCATTGAAGCAACAGTCGAAAGAATGGGAACAACAACTTGCCGACACGGAAAAAAAACTGAACGACAAAATCGTGCTGTTGCCGAATTTACCACACGAACAAGTACCCGCAGGGCGCACTGCCGACGGCAACATCACGGTGCGCGAAGGCGGCGCAAAGCCCGCCTTGCAGCAGTCGTTGCCGCATTGGGAATTAGCCGCAAAATACAACCTCATTGATTTCGATTTAGGCGTAAAACTCACCGGCGCGGGCTTTCCGGTATATAAAGGAGTGGGCGCAAGATTGCAACGCGCCCTAATCGCATTTTTCTTAGAACGCAACACCTCGGCAGGCTATCTTGAAATACAACCCCCGCTATTGGTAAACGAAGCATCGGGCTTCGGCACAGGGCAACTGCCCGACAAGGAAGGGCAGATGTACCACGCCGAAATAGATAACTTCTACCTGATTCCTACCGCCGAAGTGCCGGTTACCAACATCTACCGCGACGCCATTTTCAACGCCGCCGAATTGCCGGTAAAGCTCACGGCATATACGCCCTGTTTCCGTCGCGAAGCAGGCTCATACGGCAAGGACGTACGCGGGCTGAACCGCCTGCACCAATTCGACAAAGTTGAAATTGTACAATTCCGCTTACCCGACGAATCGTACCGCGCGCTGGACGAAATGGTAGCGCACGTAGAAAGTTTGGTCAACGACTTGGAACTGCCGTACCGCATCCTGCGGCTCTGCGGCGGCGACATGAGCTTTACCTCGGCGCTCACCTACGACTTTGAAGTATGGTCGGCAGCGCAGGAACGGTGGCTCGAAGTAAGCTCGGTATCGAACTTCGAATCGTTTCAAGCCACCCGCTTGAAAGCGCGGTATCGCGACGAGAACCGCAAAACGCAGTGGGTACACACCCTCAACGGCAGCGCACTGGCATTGCCGCGCATCGTAGCCGCCTTGCTCGAAAACAACCAAACGCCCGACGGCATACGCATCCCCAAAGCCCTGCAAGCATTCGTGGGGAAAGAAATAATCTGCTAATATATATTAGGTATTCGACACACTGTCGAGGACGACGTGCACGTGCCGGAGTTTACCGTCGCGCTCTATCGTTACCTCAATCTGCGCGTCGGGACGGTAGCGCGAAATCTCCTCCTGCACGGCAGACGTAGTTTTCACCGCTTTGCCGTTGATATGCGTAATCACGTCGCCTTTGCGGATGCCCGCCTGCTGCGCCGCCCCGCCTTCCTGCACGTCTACCACATACACGCCGTCGAGCGTATGCAAGTCGAACTTCTTAGCCATCTCGTCCGTCACGTCCGTCATCGTGATATGCAGCAACGCGCGCTGCACCGCGCCGTACTGGATAATATCCTCCACCGCCTTCTGCACAATGACCGTAGGCACGGCAAACGAATAGCCCGAAAACGAACCTGTAGGCGAAGCGATAGCCGTATTGATGCCTATCAGTTCGCCGCGCGTATTGACTAACGCGCCGCCGCTGTTGCCGGGGTTTACCGCCGCATCGGTCTGGATAAACGACTCGATTTTATACCGTCCGTCGGGCGACAACATCTGCCGTCCTTTGGCGCTGACGATGCCCGCCGTAATCGTCGAATTTAGGTTGTAGGGATTGCCGATAGCCAGCACCCATTCGCCCAAACGCAGCGAATCGGAATTGCCGAAAGGCAGATACGGCAACCCGCCTGCCTCAATCTTCAGCACCGCCACGTCCGTCGCCGGGTCTGTGCCTACGAGCGTTGCCGTAAACGTGCGCTTGTCGTAGAGCGTTACCTGAATGTTGTTCGCTTTGTCGATTACATGGTTGTTGGTTACAATGTAGCCGTCGGTCGTGAGGATTACGCCCGACCCTGTACCCATCGACGGCTGCTGCCCGCCGTGCGGCATACGGTAGCCGAAATAATATTCGAGCAGTGCCATTGCCGGATCGCGCTGCCGTTGATAGACCGACGTAACGTGCACTACGGCTTCTACCGACTTCTCAGCCGCGTAGATAAAATCGGGATACGCCGCCGCAGCCGTTGCCGCGCGGCGCGGCGTTATCGGAAATTCGCGCTTCTCGCGGCGCTCGTCCTGCTGCTGCGGGTCTTCTTTGCGCTGCTGTATCTGCGCTACGGCATATTTCGCGCACAGCCCGCCCGCCGCGCCGCCTACCACGATGCCCAATAAAATAAAAACTACTATACGTTTCATAAATAAATATTCTTTTACCTACTTAGAATACGTTTTTTGAAATTGGTTTAATGGACGACGGGGAAAAGCCTCCCAACCAAGCCCCCATACATACGAAAAGAAACGCCTTGCGGCGCTTCCTAACAACGAACAAAATTAAAACAAAGATTGATATTTTTCTTTACTATTTTACGCAACGGCGTGCACTATTTCTTTGCAAACGTAAAGTCATAGTCTGTTTCAGCGTCGGCGTTTTCATACTCGAACAGGTATGTGCCTGCGGTTAACGTTATTTTACCGCCGTCATAGCCAAAATTAGAAAACCAGTTGGCATACACCTCAGTGCCGTCGGATGCGGTAACAAACATTCCCCAGTCGTGTGCGCCGGTTATGCTCAATATGCCGTCAGCCGGAATCACTATCTTGAACGCCGGACTTTCACTCGTGGTGATAACTCCTGCCCTCTGAACCGGAGGAGTAGCATCGCTGAAAGTTATTCTGAGCGGTTTGCCCACGCAACTGTACGTTTCCACAGAACCTTCGCCGGATGTAGCGATTTGTACATCGTACTTGATGCCTGCGCCGAAGTCGT
>JAITPN010000026.1 GCA_031289415.1 Prevotellaceae bacterium
CCTAATACTAACAATGCACTGGAAGGCTTATTTTCGAGCTTAAAAAACAAGCTACGCAATCATAACGGCTTATCGTTGTCGAGAAGAAAAGTATTTATAGATGAGTATTTTATGAATACGTATGTCAAGTAGGCATCCGAATAAAAAGCGCTATAAATATATGTATTTTAGCTATTTAGATAGCCATCGTCAAACAAAATATCATCATTTTTGACTATTAAATAAAATATGGCTGTTTTCATCATCATTTTTGACTATTAAGCCTAAATTTATAATAAATCAATTATTCTACTTGCTGCATGGCTACCGGCATGCCGGCGCGCAGTTGCATAAGTCCGGTTGTAACCACCGTGTCGCCCATGGCAATGCCTTGGGTTACTTCAATCATGAGGTCGCTGCGCACACCTGTTTGAATGGGCATCGCTACCGCTATGCCGTTGCGTACTATCCATACGCTTTTGCCGTTCATTTCGGGAATTACGGCTTCCGTCGGAATCTGTATGGCATTTGCCGATTGCGACGTGATGAGCGTTACGTATGCCGACATCCCCGGCAGCAACAGTTCGTTTTCGTTCTTATACTGTGCGCGCAAGGCAATCATCCGGGTTTTGAGGTCGATTTTCGGGTCAACGGCATACACTTTCGCCCGGAATTTCTGTGAAAAACCTTCTACCGTAAATAGAATGTCGCTGCCCAGCAAGGGCAACGAAACGTATTTTTCGGAAATAAAAAATTCTACTTTCAACGACGAATTATCAACCAACCGCGCTATTTTTGTACCCGGCTGTACAAAACTGCCGTCGCTCACATAGCGGAAGCCCACTACGCCGCCGAACGAGGCTTTCACTTCGGTTTTTTCAATCCGCGCCTTGTAAAGACTGATGTCGGACGCCACCATGTTATAGTCGGTTTGTACTTTGTCAAATGATTCGCGGCTCACCGCATCTTTTTCAAGCAATATCCGTTGGCGTTCGAGTTGTTCGGTCAGCAGTTTCAACTGAAATTGCGCCCGCTCTAATTGCGCGATAAGGTCGTCATCGTTGATTTTTATCAACAGGTCGCCTTTTTTCACATGCGAGCCTTCTTGAAAATTGATAGCTATTACTTTTCCGGCTGATTCGCTGGTTAGCTCCACTTCTTCGTTTGCCACCAACGAACCTGTAGCCTGAATACCTCTCGACAGGTGAGAAGTACGCGCCACATATACATTCACAGGCAACGCCGATGTAGGTGAAAGTGCAGGCTGTGGCGTTTGTTGCGTGCTTTGCGTACCGCCGCCTAAATCGGGCGAACTGTGAAACCAGCGGGGGGCGAAAATAATAACCAATACCAATAACGGCAGGGTTGTAAACGTAATAATTTTTGCTTTTTTACTCATGACAAGTTAAATATGAATATACAAATATACGATTATTTTTTTTACCTTTGCATAATGATGAGATTAATTTTTGCTACCGCCAACCGTCACAAACTTGAAGAAGTGCGGGATATATTAGGAAAAAACTTTGAATTGCTTATCCCCGCAGACCTTGGATATGCCGACGATATACCGGAAACAGGCGATACGTTGGAATATAATGCGCTGGAAAAATCGCGTTTTGTATGGGAGAAATTCCGCCTGCCTTGTTTTTCGGACGACACAGGGCTTGAAGTAAATGCGTTGAACGGTATGCCGGGCGCGTTCTCAGCCCGCTATGCCGGCGCAGCCCGCGACCCGAAAGCCAATCTGCAACTTGTGTTGAAAAATATGGAAGGCAACGACCTTCGCACAGCCCGCTTCCGCTGCGTAGTAGCGCTTGTGATGGGAAATTGCGAACGGTTATTCGAAGGAAAGGTCGAAGGCGATATACTTTACACGCCGCAAGGTGCGCAAGGATTTGGCTACGACCCTGTTTTCAAACCGCAAGGCTATACATGCTCCTTTGCGGAGCTTGATGCGCACGAAAAAAACAGGCTTTCGCATCGCGGAAAAGCCATTCGCCAATTAGCCGATTTTCTGCAACGCTATGAAAAACAGAATCAATAAATGTCAAGCGGTTGTACTTCACACGTTGAAATACCGCGACAGTAGCCTCCTTGTGTATGCCTACACCGACCTTTTCGGACGGCAAACATACGTGGTGAACGGTGTGCGCAACGTGAAAAACAAAACAGGAATGGCATGCTTCCAACCTCTTACCTTGCTCGAAATAGTGGCATACCATAATCCGAAAACAGAGTTGCAACGATTAAAAGAATATCGTATTGCCGAGCCGCTGCAAAGTCTTTCGTTTGATGTCCACAAAAACGCCATTGCGCTTTTTATCGGTGAGATTATGTATAAAACCGTATGCGAACAAGAGTCAAATTCCGCTTTGTTCCGCTTCCTGCGGCAAGCGGTAATCGACCTTGACAATATACAGGACGGCGTTGCCAATTTCCATCTTTATTTTTTGGCGCAACTTTGTGAATATCTCGGCTATGCACCCGGTAATGAATATGCGCCCGATCAATTATTTTTCGACATCCCTACAGGCATGTTCACATCCGTTCGTCCGATGCACACGCGGTTTTTCGACACAGAGCAAACCCAACTATTAGGGCATTTGCTTGCCGCAACGCCTGCCGACCTTTGCCGGCTTCCGCTCAATCGTGAGCAACGGCAGGCGTTTATCAGCCGCATAATAGATTTCTATAACCACCATTTTAATACGCTTGCGCCGATTCGTTCATTGCCGGTGCTTATGGAAGTATATGATTGAAACATAAAAGCCTGCAGATAATGTCGAACTCCTATTTTCAATTCAAACAATTTACGGTACAACAGTCGGACACTGCGATGAAAGTGAATACCGACGGTGTGTTGCTGGGCGCATGGGCATCGGTAGAGAATGTTACACGGGCGCTTGATGTAGGTACAGGCACAGGCGTGATAGCCCTGATGCTGGCGCAACGCCATCCCGATGCTTTGATTGATGCGGTTGATATTGATGAGGCTTCGGCAAAACAAGCAGCGGTAAATGTGCAGGAAAGTATATGGCGCGAACGCATACAGGTTGTGAACAGTTCATTTCAACAATTTGCGCAACATACGGCAATCCGTTACGACCTTATTGTGTCGAATCCGCCGTACTTTGTAAATGCGCTTTTACCGCCGGACGGAAGACGCGCCGTGTCGCGCCATACCACCGCTTTACCATACGATGATTTACTGACTTCCGCGTGTATATTGTTGCAACCCGAAGGACGCCTGAGCGTAATATTGCCTTATGCGGAAAGCGCGATGTTTATGGCGCTTGCCGCAGACAAAGGATTACATTGCACCCATAAGGTAAATGTATATTCTACTATCGGGAAACCGCCGAAACGTGTATTGTTGTCGTTTATGAGGCAACCGGCGGCACTACACGAATCGTTGCTCACCATTCACGCGCCGTTTTCTGCCGATTATACGACTGAATATAAAATGCTTACGCAAAAGTTCTATTTATATTTTTAGATAAATAATTTTGTTATTTTTCTAAAAAACACTAACTTTGCTGCTATATGGCTACAAAAAATCATGGTATGAAAACAACGGTTGAAACGCCGTTGATGAAACAATATAATGCCATTAAGGCAACACATCCTGATGCGATACTACTGTTTCGCATGGGTGATTTTTATGAAACTTTCGGCAGCGACGCGATTACAGCCAGCGAAATTTTAGGCATAACGCTAACACGGCGGGCAAATGGTGCAGCGGCTGATATGGAATTGGCAGGATTTCCATATCATGCACTGGATACCTATTTGCCAAAGTTGGTGCGCGCAGGCAAACGTGTAGCTATTTGCGACCAGCTCGAAGACCCGAAATTGACAAAAAAATTGGTAAAACGAGGCGTTACGGAACTTGTAACACCGGGTATTTCTTTTAGCGACAATATACTTTCGCATCGCGAAAATAATTTTCTTTCGTCCGTGTATATTGAAAACGACAAGGCGGGCGTAGCTTTTCTTGACATTTCAACCGGCGAATTTCACGTGTCGGAAGGCAGTATTGATTACGTGGATAAACTGTTGGTGAATTTTTCACCGAAAGAAATTCTTTATAAAAAAGAACAGGACAAAATTTTTATCGAATATTTCGGTTCAAAATATTACACCTATAAACTCGACGAATGGGCTTATTCGCCTGACGCTACACGCGACAAACTGATGACGCACTTTAAGACTACTTCGCTGAAAGGATTTGGCATTGAAACGTTGCCGTTGGGCATTGTGGCGGCAGGGGCGGTGCTGTTTTATCTGGAACTTACGCAGCACGACCGGTTGCAACATATCACCGCCATTTCGCGTATTGACGAAGATTGCTACGTGTGGCTCGACCGGTTCACAGTGCGCAATCTTGAACTTTTTTATTCGCCGAATGAACAAGCGCGTACCTTGGCGGATGTCATTGACAAGACTATTTCGCCGATGGGCGCGCGTTTGCTGAAACGCTGGATAGGCATGCCTTTGAAAGAAGCGCAACAAATCAATACACGCCTTAATGTAGTAGAATATTTTTTGCAACACGAAGAATTTTGCGAAGAGTTGAAAACCATCATTTACGAAATCGGCGACCTTGAACGGATGATTTCGCGGGCGGCGGCGGGACGTATCCTTCCGCGCGAAGTGAAACAACTAAAAAATGCGCTACATGCTTTGTCGGCAGTGAAGAAAAAATGCGAAGAAACCAACGAACCTACGTTGCAAAAAATAGGAGAACAACTCAACTTATGCAAAAGTATGGTTCTGCGTATTAAACGCGAACTTGCGGCAGATCCGCCGAACCAAATCGGCAAAGGGAATGTGATTGCCGACGGTGTGAATGAGGAACTTGACGAATTGCGTTATATCTCGCGTAGCGGAAAAGAATACTTGCTGAAAGTGCAGCAACGCGAAGCCGAACTTACAGGTATATCTTCGTTGAAAGTGTCGTTCAATAATGTGTTCGGCTATTATATTGAAGTGCGCAATACGCACAAAGACAAAGTGCCTGCGGAATGGATACGCAAACAAACATTAACGGACGCCGAACGCTACATTACCGAAGAACTGAAGCAATATGAAGAAAAAATATTGGGCGCGGAAGAAAAAATAATAACCATCGAGCAACAATTATTTAATAACCTTGTGGTTGCTTTGCTTGATTATATCATACCTGTGCAGCTCAATGCCTCGCTGGTGGCGCAACTCGACTGTATGCTGTCGTTTGCCGAATTGGCGAAAAAATACAATTACTGCAAACCTGTAATTGATAACAGCGACGTTATTGATATTCGACAAGGACGTCATCCGGTGATTGAACAAATGCTTCCGCCCGGTGAAATTTATGTAGCCAACGACGTGCGGCTCGACAGCAATGAACAGCAAGTCATAATCATCACCGGACCTAACATGTCGGGTAAAAGCGCGCTGTTGCGGCAAACGGCGCTCATCGTACTGTTGGCGCAGATTGGTTCGTATGTGCCTGCGGCGGCGGCGAACATCGGTATCGTGGACAAAATTTTCACCCGCGTAGGCGCTTCCGACAATATCTCGCAAGGCGAATCGACCTTTATGGTAGAGATGAACGAAACGGCAAGCATTCTGCATAATTTGTCAAAACGTTCGCTTATTTTGCTCGACGAAATCGGACGCGGCACGAGCACTTACGACGGTCTTTCCATCGCATGGGCAATGGTGGAATATATCCATGAACACCCCACGGCGAGGGCTAAAACGCTGTTCGCAACGCATTATCACGAACTCAATGAAATGGCAGAAACATTTCCGCGTATCAAAAATTACAATGTATCGGTGAAAGAATTAGACAACCGCGTAATTTTCCTGCGTAAGTTGCAACGCGGCGGCGCGGCTCACAGTTTCGGTATTCATGTGGCGCGTATGGCAGGCATGCCGCAGCAAGTGGTAGCGCGGGCTGACGATATGCTGAAAAAATTAGAAGCGCATCGTGCGGGCGGTGATCCAAGCCCTAAAATCAACATGGAACAACCCATCCAGATGTCCATCTTCCAACTCGACGATCCTATACTGACGTCGTTGCGCAATACACTGGCGCAAATAAATATCGAAGCGCTTTCGCCGCTTGACGCATTCGACAAACTACGCGAACTGAAAAAAATGGCGGATTAACATCCGAAGATTCCGTTACAGCTATTTTTTTATGAAACGATATGCCTTTCCAAGATTGTCAATAATGTCGGTAGCCAACATACTTTCCTGCGAAAGTTGCGCTGTAGCTATATCGGCGGCTAATCCATGTAAATAAACGCCGATTTTCGCCGCTTCGACAGGTTGATAATTTTGTGCAAGCAGTCCGGTTATTATTCCGGTCAATACGTCGCCGCTGCCTGCGGTTGCCATACCCGGATTGCCTGTCGGATTGAAATATACGTGTTGTTCGGGCGTACAAACCGCCGTATAAGTTCCTTTCAATACAATAATACATTGAAGTTTTTTTGCCAGACGCCGCGCTTTTTGTAATCGTTCGAAAGCCGAAGCGCTTTTGCCTACCAGACGGTCAAATTCACCGACATGCGGCGTGAGAATCGAGTGGGCGGGGATATGCGGCAACCATTCTTTGTGCAGGCTGAGTATATTCAGTGCATCGGCGTCCAGCGCCATCGGTTTTTTGTTTTGGACAAGCAGTTGTTTTAAGGCAAAAGCCGTCGCTTCGTTTGTCCCGATTCCTGCGCCGATACCTACAACCGAATAGGGCGACACGTCCGGCATGCCGCTGATAAAAGCATTTTCTTTGTCACCGATAGTCATAGCTTCGGGCAACGCCGTCTGCATGATGTGTTCGCAGCCGGCGGGTAGGAAAACGGTGGTCAGCCCTGCACCTGCACGCAAGCAGGCTTTGGCGCATAAAACCGCTGCGCCTGCCTTTCCACGGCTGCCTGCCACAAGCAAAGCGTGACCGAAGTTATTTTTGTAGCTGAAACGGCTGCGCGTACGGATGAGCGGCGCAATATCCGCTTCTTCCGTAAGAAAATAAGACGTTTCCGTCTGTTGTACGGCGTCGGGATGCAGCCCGATATTCGCAATTTCCCAATCGCCTGCATAGATGCCCGAATCAGGCAACAGAAAAGCTAATTTCGGAAATTGGAACGTAATGGTTTTAGAGGCTTTGACGATAGTGTCGTGTGTGTTTTGCGAATTGTCTTCGCCGAACAAGCCCGAAGGAATGTCGATGGAATAAATTTTTGCGCCGGAATGGTTCATATAATTTACAATATCGGCAAAAATGCCTGTCAGCGGCGTATGCAAGCCCGAACCGAACAATCCGTCGATGATGACGTCTTCTTTTTTGATTTGCGACAGCGATATGTTTTCTTTAATTTCGTGAAAAACGATTTGCGGAAAGGCTGATAGACGTATCTTATTTGCGTGGCAGTCGGCAGATAGCGTATGGGTGTGCAAAAGGAAACACTCGATGGAATAGTTTTGGAGGGCTAACAGCCGCGACACCGCCAGCGCATCGCCGCCATTGTTTCCATGACCGGCAAAGACAAAAATGCGTGATGCAGGCGTTACCTCATTCATAAATAATTGCACGAACCGAGAGGCGGCGCGTTCCATCAAATCAATGGAAGAAACCGGCTCGCGAGCTATCGTAAGCCGGTCTAATGTGCCGATTTTATCTGTGTCGAATATTTTCATACCACATGTATAATACAAAGATACCATTTTTTTATGAAAAATGAAAACTCGTAAAAAAAATGTTGTAGAATGAAAAATATTCGTACATTTGCATTCAATAAACGAATTAAGTTTTTCTCTATGAGAACAGGTATCATCACATTTATTGCTATTTTCTTCTCTTTACCATCATGCGGTACTAAGGAAAGTCAATCTTTAGCAGGTTTGACCGAAGTGAAAATCACCCCCGATATGTCAAATCAGGTCAATATTACAACCTTGATAACGGATATTGAAATTATTCCTTTGGAAACAAGCGATGCTTGTTTGATTAAACAGGTAAGAAGAGTTAAAACAGATGGTAGTCATTGGTATGTTCAAGATTGGAATGATGCGCCATTAAAAGTTTTCTCTAAAGAGGGCGGTTATATTACTGAAATAGGTTCGCGGGGAAATGGTCCGGGTGAATTTCTTCAGTTTTCGGATTTTTTAATTGATGACGACCATATTGATATTTTTGCATGGAGCGGAAATAAACAATGGTTGCATTATTCGGCAAATAATAAATTTTTGTATGGAACAGCTATTACTTTTCCATTTGATGAAATACATAAATTCGACGATAATAATTACCTTGTGTATGTGAGTAATGGAACTGTTTTCTCTGAAGATAGTTATAATCTATATCATATTGACAACATGTTTCAGGTAAAATCAAGAATAGATGGTAAAAAATATCCGTACGATATAAAATTGGACATAGCTCAGGATCACTTCAAATATAATGCCGAAAACTTATTATATATGAAAAGTTATTGCGATACGATTTTTAAAATCAGTTCTCCGCTGGATATTACACCCAAATATCATTTGGATTTCGGCAAAAACTGGTATTCTGCCCAATTTTTACGTAACAACTATGAAAAAAGTATTTTTGAGATATACGAAAAAATAGATAATAATCATTATGCCAAATGGTTATCGTTCTTGGAAAATGACCGTCATTTGGTAGTTGGTTATGCTATTAAAAAGGATTTGGAAGAGCCTCGACACTTGGCGATTTATTCAAGAGAAACCGGCGCAGTATATAATTTCAGAGATTCCGATCCTGTCGTCGCTTTATTTGCTTATCCTAATTGCCTCAGCGGAAACGCTTTTGTTAGTATAATTGAGGCAGATAAGTTTTTGAAAATAGCCTCACAAATCAAAGGGAATGACGCTGTATCAGAAAAAATAAAACAATATGCCGAGCGCGTTATAGAAGACGATAACCCTATTCTTATTAAATATCAATTGTAAGAAAGTTATTTAGAAACTGTTTAAATTTGTAATAAAAATATTGAATGTCAGTTGTTTATGTTGAATAAATATCGCATCTTTGTGATTATCAACAATATAAAGAACGATGCAAAATTATCCGACAGACTTAACCGATATTCAATACGGTGCAATATTACGATTTTTTTCTGACAAGCGCAAACGTAACCATTCATTGCGAGAAATAATGAATGCTATTTTTTACCTGCTCAAAACAGGTT
>JAITPN010000045.1 GCA_031289415.1 Prevotellaceae bacterium
CTATTTAGATAGCCATCGTCAAACAAAATATCATCATTTTTGACTATTAAATAAAATATGGCTGTTTTCATCATCATTTTTGACTATTAAGCCAATGATTTACAAATTAAGGTATATAAACACAACTGGTTTAATAAAATAATGGATTGGATATTTCGATAGATTATAATTATATACTAAAAATTGTATGAAAAACATTACATTGCGCTTGTAAATCAATGTTTTTCCTCCGTATGCGTGTAATATCAATTATTTTATGTAAATTTGCATATTGGTATGAACTTTGAAAACGATTATCCTCAATGTAATGAGGTTGGAAAAGATTGTGGAATGTTAGTATGATGAAAAATTTTGTAGAAGAGTTACGATGGCGCGGTATGGTACATGACGTAATGCCCGATACCGAAGCGCAGTTAATGAAAGAAATGACGACCGCTTATGTGGGTATTGACCCTACTGCCGATTCGTTACATATCGGGCACTTGGTGAGCGTGATGATGTTGAAGCATTTTCAGCGGTGCGGACACAAGCCTATAGCTGTGCTTGGCGGCGCTACAGGTATGATTGGCGACCCAAGTATGAAGTCGGCGGAACGGAATTTGCTAAGCGAAGAAACGTTGCGGAAAAATCAGGAAGGTATCAAAAAACAACTGGCGAAGTTTCTCGATTTTAGTTCGTCGGCAGTCAACGGCGCTGAAATACTGAATAATTATGATTGGACTAAAGATTATACGTTTCTTGCTTTTGCCCGCGATATAGGGAAGCATATTACCGTCAATTATATGATGAGCAAAGAGTCGGTACGCAAACGTATAAGCGGCGAAGAACGTGAGGGGATGTCGTTTACCGAATTTACCTACCAATTGCTGCAAGGATACGATTTCCTGCATCTATACGAAACCAAAAACTGCAAACTGCAAATGGGCGGCAGCGACCAGTGGGGCAACATCACCACCGGCACGGAACTTATACGCCGTAAAACAGGCGGCGACGCTTTTGCACTCACTTGTCCGCTGATCACAAAAGCCGACGGCGGAAAGTTCGGAAAAACGGAACAGGGCAACGTGTGGCTTTCGCCCGAATACACATCGCCTTATGCCTTTTACCAATTTTGGCTTAACGTGAGCGACGAAGATGCAAAGCGTTACATCAAAATTTTCACCATGCTGGAATATGAGGAAATTGAACGCCTCATTGCCGCTCACGATGAAGCGCCGCATCAGCGCAGCTTGCAGAAACGCCTTGCGGAAGAAGTAACCTGCATGGTACATTCCGAAGCCGACTACGAAGCAGCCGTGTCAGCCTCGCAGGTGTTGTTCGGAAATGCTACGTCCGATACATTGAAAGCCATAGACGAGCCGACTTTTTTGGCGGTCTTCGACGGCGTGCCGGTCTTCGACGTGTCGCATAGCGATTTACCACAGCACGTTGTGGAACTATTGTCGGTAACAACCGCGGTGTTTCCGTCGAAAGGCGAATGTCGTAAAATGATTCAGGGCGGCGGCGTGAGTTTAAATAAAGAGAAAATAAACAATGTGGAGCTACAAGTTTCGGTCGAAAATTTGATAAATGGAAAATATTTGTTGGTGCAGAAAGGGAAGAAAAATTATTTTATTATCAGGGTAAAAGGATAAATGATGAAACGAATATATGTTATCCTGTTGTTATTATTTCCATTGGCGGCGCAAGCGCAGTTACGCGCACCCGACGCCGACAAGGAAATGCCTACTACTTATCTTTCCGAAAAAGAAGATATCATCTTTGTCTTTTACGATAAATTGCCCACGCAGCTTGTGGTTACCGATAGCCTGTGTGCCGCGGCGGATGCCGCATGTTCCGCACCATCCACATTTACGTGGACAAAATTAAATATAGTTGACACTACGTTAGATATCGTGTATGTAGAAAGCCACGCATCCTCATCAACCTATTCATTTCCTGTCGGCGGTGAGGTCGAGGGCGGTTACCGTGTTACGGTGAGCAGGGCTGATACTACGCTTTCCGATACGTTTACTACATGGATATTCGTGGACACGTTCCGCATCAATGGCGTAGCTTATACCAACGATTGCGAAAGCGTGCGCCTCGAGGTGAATACTACGCCTGAAATATATACCTCCTATCCTGTATATAATTTTGAAGAAGTGTTGCAAGGATTAAAAGGGAAACGTGTACTCAGAGGCGGCACGGTAGCGTGGACGCCGAGTGTTGATATTCATGCAGGTGTAGATGAGCCTGACGAAAGTTGGATGAACGGAAATACACATTTCACCCTTATTAACAATCCGCCGCCGTTATACAGCGCGTCATATACGGTGAAAGTTACGGATGTGTTCGGCAAAGAAATCAGTTACACGACGCCTTATGTGGTAGAAGCTATTGCCGCGTATCCCAAAATGACGGTAGAGCAGTACGACAAAGAGCGGGACGATTGGTCGGATGCGAGCAACGAAGACCTGAAAGGCGAAGCCTTGTTCCGCCTCCGTTTTTCGCACAACCAATGTATCAATACCGATAAATATATATGGAAAGGCACAGCCGATTCGTTGACGAATGGCGGAAAAGGCTACAAAACGCCTGTTTGGGTTGATAGTACGCAATCGAAAAATGCGGTTATTCTTCCCCGAACGCCTTACAAAGGACGGATTTTAGACGGCTACACGCCCGGAAAATATAAAGTAAGACTTACGGCGATTAATACCCGCAGCGGATGTGTTGATTCTACGGAAAAACTTATTGTGGTTGATCCGTCGTCGTTTCAGTCCGATGCGATACCCAACGCGTTCACACCCAATGGCGATAATAGGAATGATTTTTTTATTTTTGTGGACGGCAGCGAACCGATATCCATGGAATATGTCAATGTATATATTTATAACCGTTCGGGCGGATTGGTTTACCGCTACGAGGGGCGCGCCGACGAATGGAAAGGTTGGAACGGTCGCTATCTGAATACCGGCAACGACCTTGGCGAAGGTGTTTATTTCTACGTGATTAATGCCGAAGGTTGGGATAGCAAAATGTATAATGACTCGCAATACAAAGGAGCGGTGCATCTGTTCAGGTAATTTTATGAATGGTACATTATAATAGATATGAGTAAGACAAGCATACCCAGAGGGACACGTGATTTTTCGCCCGACGAAATGGCGAAACGTAATTATATTTTCGACACTATCCGCACCGTATTCAAATGCTACGGATATGCGCCGATAGAAACACCGGCAATGGAAAATCTTTCTACACTGCTCGGAAAATACGGCGAAGAAGGCGATAAATTATTGTTTAAAATTCTTAATTCGGGCAATCCGTTTGCCGAGGTTTCTGCAGCGGAACTCGAAAACAGCAATGCCGTAACTTTCAAAGTGAGCGAAAAAGGGTTGCGCTACGACCTTACCGTGCCTTTTGCCCGCTACGTGGTACAGCACCAGAACGACATCAATTTTCCGTTTCGTCGTTACCAGATTCAACCGGTGTGGCGTGCCGACCGTCCGCAGAAAGGGCGTTACCGCGAATTTTACCAATGCGACGCCGACGTGGTAGGCAGCGCCTCGCTGCTCAATGAAGTTGAATTGGTGCAAATGGTGGACGATGTGTTTACACGTTTCGGCATAAGCGTAACCATAAAAATCAATAACCGCAAGGTGTTGAGCGGCATTGCCGATGTTATGGGCGCATCCGACAAATTGATTGATATTACCGTAGCTATTGATAAAATAGACAAAATAGGGCAGGAGTCAGTGTTGGAAGAGTTGCGCGCCAAAGGCGTTGCCGAAGAGGCTGTGCAAAAACTGCTTCCCATTCTTTTGCTGAACGGAACTACCGACGAAAAGTTGGACAAACTGTCGGATATTTTATCATCGTCCGAAACGGGAATGATGGGTATAAGCGAATTGCGGACGATTTTCGGACATTTGAAATTCTTTTCGTTGCCACAAAAGGTGGAAGTAGATCTTTCGCTGGCACGTGGTTTAAATTACTACACCGGCGCTATTTTTGAAGTGAAAGCCAACGACGTGGCTATCGGAAGTATCTGCGGTGGTGGTCGTTATGACGACTTAACCGGTATCTTCGGATTGAAAAATGTGTCGGGCGTAGGTATCTCGTTTGGTGCAGACCGTATTTTCGACGTGTTGACGGCGTTGGATAAATTTCCTACTGCTGCTACCGAAACCACTAAAGTGTTGTTTCTGAACTTCGGATCGCAAGAAATTGTAACGGCATTGTCTTGTTTAAAGAATGTGCGCGCCGCCGGTATTTCAGCCGAAATATACCCCGATGCGGTAAAAATAAAGAAGCAAATGGAGTATGCCAACAAGCGGAATATCCCTTATATTGCCATAATCGGCGAAGAAGAGGAAAAAAATAGTGTGATTTCTTTAAAAAGCATGAAGTCTGGAAATCAGCAAGTTGTGTCTTTAGAGGCTTTGATTCAGTTACTTGTTTGACAAAAATATTTGAAAAAAAACGATTTTTTTGGTTAAAAAGTTTGTCAGGTAAAGGAAAAGCCTTACATTTGCAGTGAAAAACTTAAAGCAAATTAACTTTAAAAATTTACAATTATGAACAAAGCTCAATTAATTGATGCAATCGCTGCAAAAGCGAAATTAACAAAAGTAGATGCTAAAAAAGCATTAGATGCTTTTATTAGCGTAACCGAAGGCGCTTTGAAAAAAGGTGACCGTATCGCTCTCGTAGGATTCGGTTCTTTTTCTGTGTCAAAGCGTAGCGCTCGTACAGGTCGTAACCCTCGTACCGGCGCTGCCATCAAAATCCCTGCAAAGAAAGTGGTTCGTTTCAAAGCAGGCGCTGAGTTGTCTGCTATTAAATAAGCATTCCACTCTTTTACAAAAACAAAGGAGAGCCTTGTAAAAGTTTCTCCTTTTTTTATTAAAAAATGCGTTATCATATACATATTATTATAGTATTTTTGCTTTGTGGGAATGTAACAGGTTTTGCGCAGACTATATCGCAGGATACGCTACCCGATAAAAGCGTCAAACTCAACGAAGTGGTGGTTTCGGCAGTGAAGCGGAATGTGAACGTTACCCGTCCGAATATGAGCGTCGAAAAGTTGGATATGAAGCAAATTAAACTTATTCCGGCATTGTTTGGCGAAATTGACCTTATCAAAGCCATTCAAATGTTGCCCGGCGTGCAGGCTACAAGCGAAGGCACATCGGGGTTCAGCGTACGTGGCGGAAGTTACGACCAAAACCTTATTTTGTTCGACAATGCTACGGTGTTCAACGCTTCGCATCTTATGGGCTTTTTTTCTACGTTCAACAACGAAGCTGTGGACGGATTGACATTATATAAAGGTGATATTCCTGCTGCATACGGCGGACGGCTTTCTTCGCTGCTTGATGTACAAGGCAACGCAGGCGCAAATGAATTTGGTATGAATGCCGGAATTGGGCTTATTGCCAGCCGATTGATGGTGCAAGGTCCTTTAATTCCCCAACACGCTACGTTTCTTGTAACCGCACGGCGCACCTATGCCGATATGTTCCTACCTTTGGCTGCCGACGAAAGTTTGCACGATGTGGTCTTGTATTTTTACGACATGAATGTAAAAATGCAAGGACGTATTGATAACCACAATATCCTGTCGTTTACCGGCTACCTCGGACGCGACCAATATGGCGGTAACGAAACAGGAATGAATTTCGGTAACAAAACCGGAACGCTGCGTTGGAAACATTTTTTTCACAATAATCTTGTGCTGCAAACCGAAATGTTGGGCAGCAGTTACGATTATCACATGTCTGCCAATACGCCGTCGCTCATTGCCGATTGGACGGCGGGGGTGTATAGCGCAGGCAACCGCACAGACCTAACGTATAATTATGGACAAAATTCGTTGCGCGCAGGATGGAATACCGAATACCAATGGTTCTCGCCGGGTAATGCGTATGCAATGATAGGAGGCAGCCCGGAGTCTTACTACATTGATATTGTAAAAAAACAGGCATGGATAAATTCGGTATATGCTTCGCACCAACACACCTTTTTTGACCGCCTGACTATGGCATACGGCTTGCGGCTCACGCGCTTTGACAACGTGGGCGCTACGAAAGAATATCTGCTGAACGACGATTACACGTTGCGCGATTCGCTGGATATACCGGCAGGAAAATTGTACAATCACTATTGGGGGCTTGAACCGCGTGTGGGCGCTACGTTTCTTATCAATGATGCGCTGTCGGTGAAAGCATCCTATTCGCGTACCATGCAATTCATTCACCTGCTTTCGACCTCTACGGCAGGCTCGCCGCTCGAAGTGTGGGTGCCTTCAAACATGACCATTAAACCCGAATCGGCAAACCAGTTTGCTGCCGGCGTATTTACCAATTTGTTTGATAATTTGCTGGAAGTGTCGGTTGAAACTTATTATAAAATGCTGCAAGACGTGATGGACTTCAAAGACCATCCGAAAATCATGGGCAATACCATTGTGGAAACTGAAATCAGAACAGGCACAGGGCGGAATTATGGGTTGGAATTTATGGTACGGAAAAACAGCGGCGACATTTCGGGTTGGGTGAGCTACACCTATTCGCGGTCATTCGTAAATATTGCCGAAATTAATCGGGGCAAAGACTATCAGTCGCCTTTCGACCGTCCTCATACGCTCAACGTGATTCTTTCGTATGCGTTTAGCAAACGGCTGACGGCTTCGGTGAATTGGGTTTACAGTAGCGGAAAGCCTGTAACTTTCCCTGAAGCGCGTTACCTTTTCGGCGAAGATTATATTCCGATATATACCGACCGGAACACTTACCGTTTTCCCGACTTTCACCGTATGGACGCCTCGGTTGACTGGCGGCTTGGAAAACTAAACACGAATAAAAAGTGGCGTCACTCCCTAAACTTTTCCGTGTATAATCTTTATGGACGGAAAAATCCGTGGATTATTAATTTCAGACCCGACGAAAATGACGACCAATATGCACGGATGACCTATCTTTTCGGCGTAGTGCCTTCCGTTACTTATACATTTAATTTGAATACCAAATGATGAAAAAGTATATTTTTAATATCGGCAAATCAACTTGGCGTATGCTCATACTCGCGCTATGCGTCATGCTGACGTCTTGCACCGAGCGCATAGACCTTACGACCAATAATGCCGCGCCGCGCTTGGTCATTACAGGATATATTACCACCGAAGCACGGCAGCACACGGTGTCCGTATCGCAAACCATGCCTTACCTCGGAGCAGCCGAACATATCACATTCTCCCACGCTGTGGTGAAAATAAACGACGACGAATTGTCGGCGGCGGGCAACGGCGTGTATGTAACCGATTCGTCGTTTTGCGGCGTGCCGGGGCATACATACAAGCTGGATGTGGAACTTGATTATAACGGCGACGGCGTATCGGAACGTTACACTGCCGAAACTACGATGCCTCCCATGCACACGCTCGATTCCATTACCCTGTTTCCTGCATTTGAAAATATGCCGGCTGATGATCCGACGATACTTGTTCTTGTGCATTTTCAGGATTTGGGAAATGTCATCAATACATTCGGCGCGCACCTGTATATCAACGACACGTTGTACAGCAATAAAATCCAGCGATATTTTCTTAATCCGTTCGACCTTTATGCCGCTGACGGCATGTATATTAACTTCCTGCCGTACGCGCTGCGGAAAGAAATGAGATGGGACAACGAACAGCGCAAATATATCTACTCCGGCGATACAATTACGGTAGAATTAAACATGATTGCGCCCGATTATTTTGAATTTATCCGCACGGCGTCGCTTGAAATAAGCGGCGGTAATCCGCTGTTTGCAGGTCCGCCTGCCAACGTGCCGAGCAATATATCAGGCGGTGCATTGGGCTATTTCGGCTCATACACCATTAGCCGCGCTACAACGGTTTTATCGGATAAATACGGATTTCCGAAAAGAAAATAGGGCGATTAATATTGCCTGAAAAGAATAACTTTCCCTTTGTCGAAAAGCAAACTGAACGTGTCGCCCGACGCTTGGTTCAGCGTACCTTTCCACCACGAATCAAATACTACGCCCTGCAGCGGGTATTTCAATCCTTCCGATACGATACGCGTGCCGGTCGTCAGGCAGAATATGGAAACTTGTTGCCCCGCATAGCTCTTGAGCGTGGCGGACGACAGCAGCGGCGTAAACCGTCCGTAGTCGGTGAGCATCTCTACGCGGCGGAGTTTTTCGGCGTAAGCCGCAAGCAGGGAAATGTTGCCGAGGCTATGGTCGTCGCGCTTGCCGGTAGCGCCAATAATAGTTGCTTCGTCTGCGCCATGTTGCAGGCAAAAATTTACGGCTTTCGTCAGATCGTTGCTCTCTTGGTCGTCCGAACGGTAGAGCCTGTCGGCGAAAGCGGCTGCATGGTCGGGCGCAATACTGTCCATGTCGCCCACGATGAAATGAGGCTCGAAGCCGCGTTTCACCACGCGGTGTACCGCTCCGTCGCAACATATCACCGTGCCCGCCTCCCGCAACTCCTTCAGCGGCTCGGCATGGTGCGGGAAACTGCCGTCGGCTACAATCACTACCGGATTTTTAAATGTTGGCGTGTACATCGTTTTTTTTGATATTACTGCAAAGATACGAAAGTTTGTTTGATTACGAACAATTACTACAGTCAGGATATATATTAAAAATCATTGTTGTCCGCGCAAAAAATAAACGAATACTTACTGTGATGCCTAAAATCATTTTTTTTGAGAATTGATTTTAAATGCCTACATTTGTAAAATATAACCCCTGTTCGGACAAGGTTCTACCTGCGTAACAAAAAGAGAAAAGCAATGGAAAAGATAGTACGAAATAATAGTAAAGTAGATGTGGGCATAGCCTGCACGGATAGCGCGAACAAGGTAGAACCTTGTCCGAACATTTGTGTAGTGCAGACTGCGGTGAACGGGGACGAAAAACAATATATAAAAATTTAAACCAAGATGGAATACGATGTATTTATAAGCTATTCGAGCAAGGATAAAATGATTGCCGATCAAATATGCGAGGCAGCGGAAAATGCCGGTTTAATCTGCTGGATGGCTCCGCGAAATGTAACTCCCGGGAAAAAGTATGCGGCAGAAATTGTGGAGGCTATTCGGAACAGTTCGGTGATGTTAATGATATTCTCCGAATCGTCCAACAAGTCCGAACATGTAGAAAACGAAATAGACATCGCCTTTAATGAGGGGAAAACAATCGTTCCGTTCAGAATAACGGACACAGAGATGTCTAATGAATTAAAGTATTATTTGGGCAAAAAACACTGGGTAGACGGCACTCCGGAACCTGAAAAATATTTTGAAAAACTGGTGGAGCAAATCTCACTCTCCGTACCTCGCCGTTCAAAAGAGATGCAAGAAGAAGAAGTATTTAACAGCATAGACCGGATACTGGAGGAATTTCGCAAAAAAGGTTCCGATATTCCCGATTCCAAACTAAGGTCTTTACGGGAAAAGTTAGATGATTTTATAGCTTCCGAACTTTCCGACACGGATGGGTTGAAAGAAACCGCCGACCGCCCTGAAGAAAATGAAAACAGTGACGGGCGTTATGATATTTTTCAAAACGATAAAGGTGAAATTATGATTATCACAAAACACAAGCCCGGAGCGCCGGAAAAACCGCGTCTGGTTTATGACGGCGGCGCTTATGCTCTTTTATACCGAAGCCGTGACAGCAGTATAATGCTTAACAATATCAATCCGGAAGCAAGACCGATGATAACGGCTGTTGATGAGGTTTTAATAGTCGAAATTAAAGATGATGAAGTGTGTCGCGAATACATGGCGCCGGTACGGAATGTAAGGAGTTTGGATCAGTTATTAAAATGAAAATTAGTAAATATTTCTTTTTGCTGTTTGTCGGTTTGTCTTCATGTAAAGGACAAAATGTTTTTGATTGTAGGTTATTGAGCAAATCAAATTCTTCTGAGACATATCAGAAAATATTATCAAAGAATAAGGAAATAGTACCTTGTTTGATTGAGCATATTGATATTGAAAGAGAAGGAATAGTGGCTTTCATAAACCCTATGTCTTCACACTTATATTCGTATATGTGTAATAATAAATTAGGAATTAACTACGCATATTATATTGATTATATCCTGTCAAAAGACAGTGTCGAAACAGTTAATGATGCATGGGAGAATAATGAGATTTTTCCCCTGTTCGGACAAGGTTCTACCTTGTTCGTCCTATCCTCGCAGGTTCTACCTGCGTAAAAAAAAGAGAAAAGCAATGGAAAAGATAGTACGAACTAATAGTAAAGTAGATGCAGGCACAGCCTGATTGGATAGCGCGAACAAGGTTGAACCTTGTCCGAACGTTTGTATCGTGCAGCCTGCGGTGAACAGGGTGTATTCATAAAAATCCCATTATTTTCTTCGTTTCATTTGGAATATCGTTGTAAAACATCTATTTTTGCCGACAATTATGAATCTTAACAAATCTATATATCCGTTCGCTTATTTAAAGATTTTTAATCCTATATATATATATATATATATAGTCAGCGAGTTACAGCCTTCAATCCATTTACGGCAGCCTGCCGGTTTGGGACACAAAATGCCCTTTATTATACCATTGGTAAAAGAATCTTTCTTTTGCGAATGTGCTTTCTTGTATCTCGTTATATACCCAATATCTTGTTTCCACAATTTATAAATGCCTATGACTATGAAAAGATATGATTTTGTTATCGTCGGTTCCGGTTTGTTCGGAGCAGTTTTTGCACATCAGGCAGGACTTCGGAATAAGAAATGCCTGGTAATCGAAAAACGCCCCCGTGTAGGAGGTAATGTATACTGTGAAAAAAT
>JAITPN010000103.1 GCA_031289415.1 Prevotellaceae bacterium
CCTCCTATAAGAAATATCTGATTCAGAAATATCGCAAAATAATTCATAAAATACTACTTTTACTTGATATATGTATTCGTACTATCAGGCTTATTTTCAAATTGCTTGAAATGCCATACCTCATCTATTTGTTTTGTTTCATTTCTTCCAGAATAATACGACTCCATGAAATGAAGAGTAGAGTCATTTTCAATATAACCTGAACATCTATAAAAACAAACACTTACTCCAGATGGTGCTTCAATCCATCTTTCATATTGAATTACATTTGAATCCACAAGAAAAACGCCCCAATGGTCTTTAGACTTATTTAAATAAATATAATTAATCATTTCTTTTTCAACGATATTTAAATCGTTGGTTGGATAAGAATAAGCATATAAGATAATTCCATTTTTATATAAAAAATGAATACTCGTTCTATTTGGTTCTTGAAAATAGTAATATCCATCCGTTCTTAATTTATTCCCCTGATAATCGATTCGTTGCAATGTAAGCTTTTCATCTGGATATAATGTACTGCAACAAGAGAAAAAGAGAACCAAACATCCCATTAATGTAATTAAAATCATTGTTTTCATATCGTTTTTTATTAGAAACTGTTTAAATTTACTATAAAGATATTAAATATTAGCTACTTATGTAAAATAAACGCCATATCTTGTTGATTATTAACAATATAAAGAGCGATGCAATATTATTCGACAGACTTAACCGATATTCAATACGGTGCAATATTACGATTTTTTTCTGACAAGCGCAAACATAGTCATTCTTGGCGAGAAATAATGAATGTTATTTTTTTCGACTTAATAGTCAAAATCATGCTTGCCGACAATACATAAAAAAAAGTTTACCCAACCTGCGTCCGGTAAACTTTTGTTCAGTGTAATACAAGGTTATAAGCTAAATCCGTCGGCGTATTTCCTTGTTAATAGAGCGTTCGCTTCGTCGTCGTCCACAAATTTTTGCTGTTTGGGATTCCACTGTAGCGGGCGATTCAGTGCATACGCAATATTACCGATATTGCAAACCGTGCAGGAACTATGCCCTATTTCAACCGTAGCCGCAGGGTCTTTGCGTTCGCGGCAGGCTACGATGAAGTTTTCATGATGCCCTACAGCGGTTTCGTATGGCAAATCGCTTTCTTCGTTCTTTTCCATATTCCATTCGGGATTAGAAGCGTTAAAGTAGTCGCGGGCAACCTCAATCCAACCGTTTTCGCCGATAAATTTACAGCCGCGATAGTCGCCGTTCCAACGTTCTTCAGTCATCACAGCGCCGTTTTCGTAAACATACGTCAGGTATTCGGCATTTTCCTGTCCGGGAGGAATTACTTTAACAGGACCGCTACCGTCCATGCCAAGCGCCCATTGCGCAATATCAAACACGTGAGCGCCCCAGTCGGTGGTGTACCCGCCGCCGGTTTCTTTATACCAGCGCCATGCGCCCCACGAAGTTTCATTCTGCACTGGGTCTAAAGAAATAGGAGGGTTTAATTCATGATTATAATGCACGTATGGATTCGGACCCAACCATGTTTTCCAGTCCAAATCGGCAGGGAGTTGCTCTTCAGGCAAATCGTAGGGTACGGGAGGAGCGCCGACAAAGGACTTTATTTCCTTTATTTTGCCCAATTTACCACTCTGCACAAGGCTTACGGCATGAATAAATTCTGCCGACGAACGCTGCTGACTGCCTACGGCAAGCACGACTTCGTTTTCACGAACGGCTTTCACTAATTCTTGTCCTTCATGTACCGTAAAGGTCATCGGCTTTTCCAAATAAATGTCTTTCTTAGCTTTGCAAGCCTCAATAGCGATGAACGCATGCCAATGGTCGGGCGTGGCGATGACAACGGTGTTTATGTCTTTCCGTTTCAGAATTTCGCGGTAATCATCGTACACGTCAACGGCAATAGCTTTTTGTTTTTCATCTTCCGACTTTTCGTAGAATTTTGTTACTTTTTTCACAAAACGCTCACGTTTAACGCCATACACATCGGCTCCCGCCACGACTTCCACGCCGGGAATCTTGATGAAACCGGACAACAAGTACATAGCCTGCTGCCCCAATCCGATAAAACCTACACGGCGGACATAACTATTGTCAACCCCCGTTTTTTTCCCATTGAAGCAACCGGGTAAAATCAAAACCCCTGCCGCTCCCATGGCGCTTACTTTTAAAAAATTTCTTCTTGTTAATTTACTTCCCATATTTAGTAATTTTAATTTATATTTAAGGTTAAAATGCTTCAATTTTCATCTTGCAAAAGTAACACTAATTTATTTATTATGAAAAAAAATGACAACTTTTTTTAGCAGTTTCTAAAAAAAACGGAACGCCACGTTGGTATTCCATTTTTTAAACTTAATATATATTCACTATCAACTGGTTACAATAATTTATGCGTACTAACAAATTCAGCAAGAATACTTTTGAGGTTCGGAGAGCCGATTTCCTGCAACTCGTAGCCCACTTTTACGGTCGGCTGCTTGATGTGAATTATCCTGCCCAAATCCATCGGAGTTCCAATAACCACAGCATCGCAAGGCGTGTTGGCGATTGTTTTTTCGAGGTCTTTTACCTGCTCTTCGCCGTAACCCATTGCCGGAAGCAATACGCCGATGTCGGGATATTTTTGGAACGTATAACTAAGTTTACCAACGGTGTAAGGTCGCGGATTCACAAGTTCGGCAGCGCCGTATTTCAACGCGGCAACCGTAGCTGCGCCGATTTTCATTTCGCCGTGCGTAAGCGTAGGACCGTCTTCCACCACAAGCACGCGCTTGTTGCGGATTAATTCGGGTTTATCAACGGTAAGATAAGAAACCGCATCAACGACAACGGCTTTCGGATTGATTTTCGCAATATTCCTGCGAACGGTATTAATATCGTCCAGCGAAGCCGAGTCTATTTTGTTGATGCAAATAACGTCTGCAATGCGTGCAACCACTTCGCCCGGATAATACGATACTTCGGCATTCGGTCGCAACGGGTCAACTACGCCAATAGTCAAATCAGGCACGTAGAACGGAAAATCATTGTTGCCGCCGTCCCAAATAATCACATCACAGCCGTCGGGGTCTTTTTCCGCCTCGCGCAGAATCGCTTCATAATCAACGCCTGCATAAATCACGTTGCGTTTTGTAACCACATGAGGCTCATATTCTTCCATTTCTTCTATCGTACATTCATGCTTTTTCAAATCTTCAACCGTCGCAAAACGCTGCACCCTTTGTTTAACCAAATCGCCGTAAGGCATCGGATGGCGAATAGCCACAGGTTTTAAGCCCATTTCAACAAGAATTTCGATAACTTTGCGCGAAGTTTGGCTCTTGCCGCAACCTGTGCGCGTGGCGCCGATAGCAATCACCGGTTTGGTTGATTTTATCATTGTGTCTTTCGTGCCGAGCAACCAAAAATCCGCACCTGCCGCATTAACTATCGCGCTCACGCCCATCACTCGCGGATAAGGAACGTCGCTGTATGCAAATACGCAAATGTCTGTTTTCAGCGTTTTGATAAGTTGCGGCAATTCTTCTTCCGCATAAATCGGAATACCGTCGGGATACAAACTTCCGGCAAGTTCTTTTGGATATTTTCTTCCGTCAATATCAGGAATTTGTGCGGCTGTAAACGCAACCACATTGTACTGCTCTTTCCCCCTGAAAAAGGTGTTGAAATTGTGGAAATCTCTTCCAGCTGCACCGATAATAATAACATTTTTTTTCATATTGAAATATTCTTTAAAATAAATTCGTTCAAATAAGGTTTAAGATAAAAGCAGTAAATTCCGACACATAAAAATAATTAGTTTACACCTACAAAAGTACATATTTTTTTCGAGATTACAAAATGCTATCCTTTTTCAGCCACTTTAGCCCAAGTGTCTTTCAGCGTAACGGTACGGTTGAATACCGGTAGTTCAGCGGCGCTGTCCTTGTCGGTTACAAAATAGCCAAGCCGCTCAAACTGTACGTTGGTTGACGGCGGCAAAGTCTTGAGCGCAGGTTCGATATACGCTTTTATGGCTTGCAGGGAATTAGGATTGAGAAAATCTTTATAATCTTTGTCATTCGGAATATCATCCATGCAGGCTTCGGTAAATAAGCGGTCGAACAGGCGCACTTCAGCCGTGGCGGCATGCGCTGCCGAAACCCAATGAATCGTGCCTTTCACTTTTTTTCCGCTCGTGTCGTTGCCGCTACGCGTAGCAGGGTCGTACGTGCAATGTATTTCCGTAATGTTGCCGTCGGCGTCTTTAATCACTTCTTCGCATTTGATAATATAGGCATAACGGAGACGGACTTCGTTACCCGGCGAAAGACGGAAATATTTTTTCGGAGGATTTTCCATAAAATCATCCTGTTCTATATAAATCTCGCGGGAAAACGGGATTTTGCGGATTCCTGCATCTTCATTTTCAGGGTTGTTGACAGCCGTAACTTCATCCACCTGTCCTTCGGGATAATTGGTAATCACTACTTTTACCGGATTCAATACGGCAAGATAACGGTCGGCGCGTTTGTTGAGGTCTTCGCGCACACACCATTCCAGCAGCGAAAGGTCAATCATGTTGTCGCGTTTTGCTACGCCTACTTTTTCGGCGAACAGCCGGATGCTTTCGGGCGTATATCCCCGACGGCGGATGCCGCAAATCGTGGGCATGCGCGGGTCGTCCCATCCGCTCACATAATTATTTTTCACCAGTTCAAGCAGTTTGCGCTTACTCATTACGGTGTAAGTAAGATTGAGCCGTGCAAATTCATATTGGTGTGAGGGGAATATTTCCAATTTTTCAATAAACCAATCGTAAAGCGGACGGTGTACGTCAAATTCAAGCGTACAAATAGAATGTGTGATGTTTTCAATCGAATCGCTTTGTCCGTGAGCATAGTCATACATCGGATAAATGCACCATTCGTTGCCCGTACGGTGATGTTCGGCATGCAAAATACGGTACAAAATAGGGTCGCGCAGCAACATGTTGGGGTGCGCCATATCGATTTTGGCACGCAACACTTTTTCGCCATCCTTACATTCGCCGTTTTTCATGCGTGTGAACAAATCAAGGTTTTCTTCCACGCTACGGTTGCGGTACGGACTTTCTGTTCCCGCACGGGTTACAGTGCCGCGCCCGATACGGATTTCGTCCTGTGTTTGGTCGTCCACATAAGCCAATCCTTTCGTAATCAATTTCACCGCCCATTCGTAGAGCTGTTGAAAATAGTCGGAAGCATAACGTTCAGCCGCCCATTCAAAGCCGAGCCAGCGCACGTCGTCTTTAATCGAATCGACATATTCTACGTCTTCTTTGGTAGGGTTAGTATCGTCGAAGCGCAAGTTGGTTTTTCCGCCATATTTCTTAGCCAGCCCGAAATTCAGGCAAATACTTTTGGCATGTCCGATATGCAGGTAGCCATTGGGTTCAGGCGGAAAACGAGTGATAATACTTTTGTATTTTCCGGATGCCAAATCAGCTTCCACAATTTCTTCCAAAAAATTCAGCGAACGCGCCGGTGTAGTTTCAATAATAGGATTCATATAAATAAAAATCAAACCACAAAGATTGTGATTTTTTTTTGAAAAAAGCAAAAAAATATGTATTTTTGTCGCATGAAATTAGCAATAGTAGGCGTAAGTGGCGCTGTAGGTCAGGAGTTTCTACGTGTATTAGAGGAACGCAAGTTTCCGTTGGACGAATTGGCGCTGTTCGGCTCAAGCCGCAGTGCGGGCAGTGTATATCAATATGGCGGCAAGAATTTGACGGTAAAGGAGCTGCAACACAACGACGACTTTAAAGGCGTTGATATTGCCCTTGTATCGGCAGGCGCAGGCGCGTCGCGTGAGTTTGAAAAAACAATCACGAAGCATGGTGCAATGATGATTGACAATTCAAGCGCATTCCGTATGGACGGCGATGTGCCGTTGGTTGTACCCGAAGTGAATGCCGGCGATTGTGCAAATGCTCCCCGCCGGGTCATCGCAAATCCGAACTGTACGACCATACAAATGGTTGTCGCGTTGCAGGCTATTGAGCGGTTGTCGCACATTAAGCGTGTGCATGTGGCAACTTATCAGGCGGCAAGCGGCGCAGGCGCGTCGGCAATGGCTGAACTTGAAACACAATATGCACAATTGGTGCAGGGCGAAACGCCGACAGTCGCAAAGTTTGCCTACCAGTTGGCATACAATCTTATTCCGCAGGTGGACGTGTTTACGGATAACGGCTACACGAAAGAAGAGATGAAAATGTATAACGAAACGCGCAAAATCATGCACTCCGACATTGAAGTAAGCGCGACGTGCGTACGAGTGCCTGTAATGCGCGCCCACTCTGAAGCCGTATGGCTCGAAGCTACGCGGGAACTGAGTTTGGATGAAGTGCGGGAAGCTTTTGCCACAAGCGAAGGCGTGGTATTGATGGATAATCCGTCGCAAAAAGAATATCCGATGCCGCTGTTCCTCGCCGGTAAAGACCCTGTATATGTAGGGCGCATCCGCAAAGATTTGACCAACCCGAAAGGCTTGTCGTTCTGGTGCGTGAGCGACCAGATAAAAAAAGGAGCAGCACTCAATGCCGTGCAAATTGCAGAATATTTGATTGCGAAAAAAATAGTATAACCGTTCTTTGTAATATTGGGGATGTTTTGGTTTCGACAGCAAATTGTATCGGAACGTAAGCATGCCGAGCGTTGTGAGTCAGGCTCGTTAATCCCAACTCTCAAGCCGTAATTGGCGAAACTTCTTATGCACTCGCTGCGTAGTCTGCTAAGCATACTACCTTAATCCCGCCGGACAAGGTTTCCGGTGCGACGAGTATCCCGCTTCGCTGTTCTGCCCTTTAATAGCGAAGTATATGGGGTATCATCCATTCAGGGCTGGTTGTGCCGACGCCGCTACCGCACAATAAGACTTCAGCGGATAAGAAACAGGTAGGTTGCTTTTGTCCGGTCTGTTTACGAAAATCAATCAAAAGATAAGCATGTAGAAAGCGTTTGGATGGTTTGTTTGGACACGGGTTCGAATCCCGTCATCTCCACTAAAAAAAAGGTTAACTTTTGTTGAAGTTAACCTTTTTTTTACAGGAATAGGAATGTGATGAAGCCTAATTTTTGGTATGCGTGGCTTTTTATTTTTTTACACAACGGAGAGGCACTCCTGCTTCCGGATAACCTTGCGGCTGCCACCATCCTGTCATCTGGTCATCTAGGTATATACCTTTGTTTGTGCCCCAATAGCTCTCTCCGTTACTATAATACAATCCTATTTCGAATTGACGATCAGCTATTCCGTCAGAGTTACGTCTTCCTGCAGCCGGTAAAAACACATATTCACCTGCATTTTCCCACATATCTATTGCCGTATTGGGTCCATACGCACGACCGGGCGTCGGATTGCCGTGCGAACCGGTAGCCCACCATGTGGAATTACTCTCAGTCAATGCCTCGAATACTTTTTGCGTAGGTAATTTCCATCCTTCGGGGCAAGGGTCATTTTCCGGTTGCCAAATTGAAAAGACATCAGGAATATCGGTGCTCCATGCGGGTGTGCATGGGTCGTCGGTACTGTATGCCACAAGGCTGTTGAATCGATAATACTTGCCGAAGTCGGCAGACGTGGCGGCAAAAGTTCCAAATTCGTCCACATTGCGCGTAGCCCAGCGGACGCCATAGACAAGCGCACCTTCTTCATCTACCGGTATGCCGTGTTGGGTAATGGTAACTTTTCGTGCGTACGAGCCTGACGTGATTTTCATAATGGTATATCGCCGTTGCGCCGTATTGGGCTTGACGGTTACGGTAAAGGTATTGCTGCCTGTATAGGTCGTCGGCGTGTAGGTACACCAAGTGTTGTTTGCCACATCCGTAAGTTCGGCTGTCCATGTGAGGTTGCTTGTAACGCTCACCACGTACGTTCCGCCCGACAGCGGCAATTCCTCGTTCGAGAAGTTGACTTCTAAAAGTGAGTCGCTTTCAGCCTGCCTGACGGTTATCGTCCTTTGCAAATCTCCGGATGTAACGACAATGAAAGCCTTACGTGCTGCTTGCGGCTGCGGCAAATTTTCTATTGCATCTATCGTTATTTTACCATTACCCTTACTTTCTTGAGGCGTTACCGTACACCAATCGTCGCCGTCTTCCACGACAATTGTCCAATTGTAGTTACAATTTATGGCGACGGTGTAAACGCCCGCCCGTAGTTTCTGCCCAAATCAATTCTGGAGAAACGGTTAATTTAATTATTTTTGGCTTTTCTTCTTCTTTCTCCTTACTACAGGCGTTCACCATGAGTAACACGGAACATGCCATTCCGAAAAAAACGGTTGTTTTCATACTATAATTTATTCTCAGTGTTTATTATTTCATTTTATCTGGTTTTATTTTACCTCCATTATAATACCGTAAACGTTCCTTCGTAATAAATTTTAGAAGTATCATAGTAGTCAGTGATTTTTATGGTCGTTGTCCCTTGTGGAACGCCATAAGGTACCATAAATTTCTGCGTTGAGCTATTTATTTGTGAACCATAAGTAATTTCATCTCCTATCTGTATTTGAAGGAAATTGTTGATGTATTTTCCGTTAATGGTAATCACCTCTCCTATTGTTCCTGATTGGGGAGTGATGCCGATAATCTCCGTCAGACATTGTTTCGCTTGGAACGTCCCTGTTTTAGTGGCTACCTGTCCGCCAGTTAATACGCGAACAGCAACGAATCGGTCGGATAGATAAAGGTTCTCTGTTGAAAAAATAAGAGTGGTTGCGGTGTGGGATACCACATCGGGTCTTATACTAAATCCATCCAAATCCAATTCAACTATCGCATCTTCTCCAAAATTAGCGCCGGTAACGGTTACATTGTCGCCCCGGCAGGGATTCCAATCGCTAACCGCCGTGATTGTCGGAACAGGATTTGAGTTTTCTACTATAGTGAATGGAAGTTTGTTTGTTGCCACATTATTGACTGTAAGCCAGACTTTATATTCGCCCACTGTGAAAAAACTATTCAGAAATCCGCTTGCCGTATAAGTAACCGTTGTACCATCTTGAGGATAGGCGCTTGTGTAAACATAAGATTCATTGGTCTTTTCAAAATAAATATACGTATAAGTCCCCAAATTCAAGCCTGTTACTACCAGATTGTCAATCCCTTTCATGATTTCTTCCTTGTTCAATGATATAATACGCGGTTTAGTGGGATCCTCTATTGCTTCGACTATTATGTTGTCCGAGTAGTCGGCTTTATTGCCGTTTGAAGTTACCGAAAGAGAATAAGCGCCCTCACTTATATCAATAGGAATAGAGGCAATAATCGTGGTTGCATTTTGAAGCATGATAGTCAGTTCGGTTGTATTTAACTCAACTTTATTGCCGCTGACGGCAAAGATTCCCGTAATTATAATACTATCGCCGGAGTTTACTGTTGTGGGAGTTACATTGGTAATTGCTGTGGCAAAGGATTCTACAGAGATGGAAACTGTATATTTCGAAGTAGTTACACCATCTTCGGCTGTTACGGTATATTCCAACGGATTCGTGAAATCCTGAGCGACGTCCGAAGCCGGCGATACGGCGGCTTTATCCGACACATTAATGGTGGGAACAAGCGCAGTCAGTGGTACTCCATAAGATACTTCGGCAGAAATCTTTTTTGCCCCCTCGTCAATAGTTGCCACTACCTTGGGCGTTAATTTATCGAAACTGAAAGCCGTGATTTTTGCTTCGTGATTTTTGCCTACAGCTACGTTGACCGTGTAGACCTGCGTTGTTTTGTCGGCTGTGGTAACGGTATAGTGGACGGTTTTCGTGAAATCCTGCGCCACACCTGAAGCCGGCGATACGGTAGCTCCATCCGAAACAACGATGGTCGGAACAAGTGCCGTTAGTACTGTTCCTTGCGGTAGCACCGCAGAAACAGTTTTTTTATTTTCGTCAATAGCAGCCTCTACTTTTGGGGTTAATTGGGCGAAAGAGAATGTTACGATTTTAGCCTCCGTATGTTGTTCAACGGTAACATTGACGGTAACGGTGTAAGTCTGCGTCGTTTTATCCTCTGCAGTAACTATATAAGATACAGCATTTATGAAATTTTGCACCACACCCGAAGCTGGCGACACGGTAGCATTTTTCGATACGACAATGACAGGTGTAAGCGCCGTAACATCCGTTCCCTGCGGGAAAGTGAATGTGATCGTTTTTGCCGTCGCATCAATCGTTCCTTGCTGTGTACCAATACTGAATGCTGTAATTTCCTTTTCAGAACTTTTCGCCGATTCTTCTTCTTTCTCGTTGCAGGAATATAAACAATTCATTAGCATTAAACCTGCTGCAAAATACATAAATACTTTTTTCATAATCAATTTATTCTAAATTTGATAGAACGAGGGTTTTATTTTTGCACCTTAATATCAACCAACAGCCGTTCACTGTTGCTCTCTTTTACCTTAATGACGCCTTTTTTCCCTGCGGCGTTTTGGAACAGTATCACAATGGGATAGCTTGATGCGCCGAAAGTTTCGTTATCGTCGGTAATGGTGAGCGCACGGAGCGGTTCGTCGGTGGTCATGGCGTCGAACTGCGCTACGGTGAATTGCGCCTCGTGTACATGCTGCACGTATTGGGTAGCGGTTGCTCCCGGTATGGCAGGTTCAATTTCCTTGTCGTCGGGGCTTAGGAAATACAACATGCCCAATATCGAACCGAATGCGAGGTCTATTTTAGCCCCATTTCCGGCAGTTACTTTGTCGTCGGTATATGACTTCCCTTCCGAGGTGGAAAAGAAACGCCCGATTGTAGGGTTGCCTGCATAACGCGAAAACGCAATGTCCGTATATGTTACAAGCGTTTCCTGCACTTCTTTTTGTGGTTCATTCTCTTTTTCGGAACATGCGCCGAAAATGGCGAGGGCAGATAATAAAATACCTGCAAATACTATTTTTTTCATACTGAGTTTGTTTTGAATTAATTTATCTTGCCTCATTTTGTATATGGTTTATAAACATTCTTGTAATAAATCAACAAATTGTTTTACTCCTTGTTCATCAAATGTAATAGTTTTAGTATCTAATTTTTTTTGTAATAAAGGGCATGTTCCTATAAACTCTTTTTTCTTTTTGTCATCTTGCAACAATTGATAAAATAACTGTACTTTTTCATCTGGATGTTTTCTTATAAAATAGCCTGTTGTCGATATCATTGCCGGATTAATAAAAGCAGCACAATCACCATTCTGATATAAGGGTCTCATGAAATAATCTCCTTTAATTTCCATATTAGCATCACTTATGTATCCTGCATTAAATCCACGTCCATTATCTATTGAAACCGACTCATAGCGTTCTTCTTCAATCATAATGTATTGCACATCTCTTGGAACGTAATCAAGAAACTTATTACCGGAATGTATTTCCGCTACTTTTCCCCAAAGGAGTGCATCTATTTTCATTTCAGGATCTTCTACGTATTGAATGGAAATAGTTTCACATACTATTTTATCGCCGTTTTTCAAGATAACATAACCCGGTTTCTTCTTGATATTTCTCTTTCTGAGAGCAGCCTTTTCTGTCGCTTGTGCCAATAGTTTGGCGTTCTCCTCTTTTTGATAGATGAGTAAGCCTTTTAGTTTTTCCTCGTATTCTTTTCGTTTTTGCATGGCTGTGGTCAAATAGGGTGTTATTAGCACATGATCTTCAGTACGTAGTTGATTCATTAACGATACTTTCGGAAAAATATAGCCATACGCAAAACTTGCAGACGAAAACATTCCTAATACTTTATCGGCATTTTTATAGTTAATGGTTGCCCGATTGTTATCACCAGCTAATAAATATGCCATAGCGGCATTAAAAGCGCATAATTGAATCATTTCTTTTGTTGAGTTTGTGGTATATGCCGATTCGAAGAAATTACCCGACAAAAGAAGTTGGCTTTGTAAGTCGTCATCAATAGAATCAGTATATGCTTTTGTTATTTGTGTTGTCAATTGATCTATTGCATCATTCAATTCGGAAAATTGTAACTTATCTTTTTTATTAAGGGTAAAAACAACCGGTTTACTTTGTGTATTTGGGTAACCGTAAGCAGCGGCAATAATATCTTCGGCTAATTTTTCATGGTCATAAAGCGCACCGTACTCTATACGTGCGGCTATTACCGACTTGTTCTTTGTTATATATTCCATTATTTGATCATCCGATTGAGTAAATCCGGCTTTTGCATACGGTGTAAGCGTTTGCTCGCCCATAGCAATATCATCTAAAAAGTTCGGATGAATCACCCATGTATAATAAGTTGTGTCGGATGATAGGATGTATGTTCTTAGTATCTCTCCGTCTTTATTGCTTACTTGTAATTTACAAGGGAATGTATAAGTATAGGGAACTACTTTCGATTTATCTATGAAGTTGGCAGGATACCCAAACTTCAAATTTTGAATGCCGGGTGTAGTGAGTGTAAATGTATAATCCGATACGTTTTTTGTATCTATTTTGGCTTTCATGTCTGTCACAGACAATAGTATGTTTGCATGAAATCCTCCTGGAGGTTTTGTTGCGTCTGTCCAATAAACTAACTTTTTGGGAATAACAAAGTTATAAGTCTGCAACTCGCTTAATGGCTGAACAGCGCCTTTAAGTCGTTTACTATTACCAACGGAAGTCGCATCCGGCTTCTTGATTTGTGAATAGGCTGCTAATCCAATGATCAGCATAGCCAAAAGAGTAACTGTTTTTTTCATTGTATATGTGTTTAAATTATTCATTTCTTTGTTTGTTTTCCGTTGCAAGTTAAGCATTTTTTTGTAAATAATGCGCTATTTAACTTATTTTTTTATCGAATGACTGTATTTTATCAATATGCGGCTTTCAAAAAATATTAATTATCAATATTTTAACATGAAAAAAATTATTCCTGCCAATCATTATCAAAATCAACCTCCTCTCTTCGTCAGTTGATAATACATTTGATTTTCAAAAAAATTACTACCTTTGTATCAATTAGTTTTTATGCACAATGTACACATCAGCGATAACATCTACTGCCGGTATGGCAACAAGTACGCCTGCCGCCAATCATTCGGGGCATTTTGCCAACCGTTGGCGAGATTCATTTTATAACGAGAATTTGCAACAATTTATACATATATTTATATGATGAAAAAATTTACCGCCGTAGAAGATATACTGCCGCTGCAATCGGCATTAACATGGGCAAAGGAAGTGAAAGCAAATCCGTTTGCCGACCAGTCGATGGGGAAAAACAAGACTTTGCTGATGGTGTTTTTCAACGCCAGTTTGCGCACACGGCTAAGCACACAGCGCGCCGCGTTGAATATGGGCATGAACGTGATTGTGCTGGACATTAATCAGGGCGCATGGAAGCTCGAAACCGAACACGGCGTGGTGATGGACGGCGACAAGTCGGAACATATTTTGGAAGCCATTCCCGTGATGGGAACTTATTGCGATATTATCGGCGTACGTGCATTTGCCAACCTGCAAAACCGCGATGATGATTATGCCGAAATCATACTCAATCAATTTATCCGATATTCGGGGAAGCCTGTATTTTCAATGGAAGGCGCTACACGCCATCCGCTGCAAAGTTTTGCCGACCTCATCACGATTGAAGAATACAAGCGAACGCCGAAGCCGAAAGTACTGCTTACGTGGACGCCCCACCCGAAAGCGTTGCCGCAGGCGGTAGCCAATTCATTTGCCGAATGGATGAATCAAACCGATTATGAATTTATAATCACCCATCCCGAAGGGTATGAATTGGACGCAAAATTTGTGAAAAATGCGCGTGTGGAATATGACATAGAAAAAGCGTATAAAGGCGTGGATTTCGTGTATGCCAAAAACTGGTCGGCATACACAGGCGAGAACTACGGCAGAGTACTGCACGCCAACAAGCAATGGACGGTTGATGCGCGTAAAATGGCATTGACCGAAAATGCGTTTTTTATGCACTGCCTTCCGGTGCGCCGCAATATGATTGTAACCGACGAGGTGATAGAATCGCCTGCGTCAATCGTGATTCCCGAAGCGGCAAATCGCGTAGTGTCGGCACAAGTGGTATTGCGCGAAATGTTAAAAACACTGTAAAATCCGAAAAAAATGAAAACGTTAACCATCGTAAAAATAGGCGGAAACGTCATTGATAAACCGGAGGCGTTGCAACGGTTTTTGACGGATTTCGCATTGATTTCGGGCGCAAAAATACTGGTACATGGCGGCGGAATACTGGCGGCGCAACTGTTGAAAAAATTAGACATACCGGTACAGATGCACGAAGGACGGCGTATTACCGATTCCGAAACGTTGGAAATTTGCGCCATGGTGTACGCCGGTTGGATTAACAAAACCATTGTAGCGCAATTACAGCAAACGCATTGCAACGCCATTGGCTTGTCGGGCGCTGATGCAAATATCCTTACTGCCATTCGCCGCCCGCCGCTTCCGTTCGACTACGGACACGTCGGCGATGTGTCGCCAAGCGGCGTGTCGGCGGCGGCGTTGGCAGAATTTCTGCAAAACGATGTAACGCCTGTAATCTGCGCCATTACGCACGACGGACAGGGCGGACTGCTGAATACCAACGCCGACACCATTGCTTCAACCGTAGCAGTTGCCTTATCGAAAATGTACGACACGCGGCTGATTTATTGTTTTGAAAAGCAAGGCGTACTCGCCACTCCCAACGACGACGCGTCGGTGATGCCGCTCATCACGCCTGCCGAATTTGAGTCGTTAAAAGCGGCGGGAATCATCAGCAAAGGAATGATCCCAAAACTTGAAAACGCTTTTGCGGCTTGCATTGCAGGCGTTACCCAAGTGCGCATAAAACACGCCGACAATTTGCTTTCAAGCAAAGGAACGGTGGTTCAATGTGAAAAATAAAACAGTGGAAACGGCGTCCGCCGCTCACTGCAAGCGTCTGACGGCAGTAATCGGCACAGGCGAAACTAAATATTGCGAGGTGTCGGTTTGTTGCTGAATTTGCTTTACTACATCCATTCCTTCGATGACACGTCCGAAAGCGGCGAACCCCTGTCCGTCGGCATTGCGTGTTCCGCCAAAATTCAATTCGGGCTGGTCGCCGATACAAATAAAAAACTCCGAACTTGCCGTTCCCGGCTCTTTCCGCGCCATCGACAACGTACCGTCCAAGTGCAAAACGCCTGTTTGCGCCGTCGTTTCGTGCGGAATGGGCGCAACCACATCACGGTCGGACAATCCTCCTTGAATGACTTCTATTTTAACAGCGTTCGATTGGTTATCCATACGCACCACGCGGTAGAACGCCGTTTGCGGCGTATTATACACGCCGCCGTCCACCAATTTTAGAAAATTCGCTGCCGTAACAGGCGCTTTTTCCAAATAAATTTCAGCAACGATGTCGCCCGCCGGCGTTTCAAACGCTACACGCGGCGGCTGCGCCTGCGTACAACACCACAACGACGCGGCGCATATTGCCATACTTACATACATTTTTTTGCTCATACTATTTTCTTTTTTTTAATTTCACAATACATTTTTTTGCAAATACCGGCTATTCGCTACATTGCCGGTTGATACAAGTCATTATAGATTGTTGCGCGCTATTCCAAAGATGCAACGCGCCTCCGCGGCAATTTTTATACTCTTTGCAATCGGCACAAATGCCTTGTTTCGTCCAACTGCGGTTTCTCATTATGTCAAATCTATTATTCCAAACATCCATAAAATTATCCGTATAAATATTTCCCTGCACAAAATGCCTGTCGATATTCGGACAAGCCGATATGCCGCCGCCCGACAGCACAGAGGCAATGTTTATGCCCGCCCGACAGAAAAAATAAGAATCCCGCACTTTCCTTTCGTATCGACCGACGTAAGCCTCGCAACTAAACTTCGTATCAATCCGATGGTCGAAACGCGCACCGGTAATGAAATCCATTAATTGCCGCAATTCCTGCGAGGTTAACTGTAGGTCGTGATTATCGGCAGCACGCCCGATAGGCGCAATGGTAAACAGCCGCCAAGCCTTGACGTGCTTGGCTATTAAAAACTGTTTCAAAGCAGGCAACTCGTCTATATTTCGCCGGTGGACGCAAGTAACGACATCGTAGCATAACCGGTCTGATGAAGTAATCAAATCCAACGCTTCCAGTGCGTGCGAAAAACTATTTTTATTAGCACGAAGCCAATTATGGTTGCGTTCCAATCCGTCAAGGCTCAGGGTAACCGCGCCCATCCCTGCCGACAGTAATTTGGCGTGCATGTCTTCATTATAGGCGTATCCATTGGTAACGATTCCCCAACGGAATCCGTGTTTGCGCAGCGCTTTGCCGCAGTCGAACAAATCTTTGCGCAACAAAGGTTCGCCGCCGGTTATCGCGACAGTGATGGAATTGGGTTTATATGCTTTTTTAAGAGGCAAAATAGCGTTGAGAAAATCATCAAAAGGCATATCGGCGTTCCGGGCGTCCGCATGGCAATCCGACCCGCAGTGCAGGCATTTCAAATTGCACCGCAACGTACATTCCCAAAATAAATAATTTAACTCATGGAGTTTTGTTTCATTACTACGGAAGCGATTGTGAAGATATTGGGTAAATCTATTCGGCTTCATTCAAGCTGACGTTACACTCAATTTCCCTTTTGCCAAGCGTTGCGATAATCGTATCTTTTGAGGAATATGCGCCGTATTGCCTGAACTTATCTTCAAAATGTAAATATAAGGAATCTTGTTGAGGTATATAAATGATAAAACATCCTTCGGCGTCGGTCTCACTGTCATGGTAAGGCGAATCTTTTAAAGATACTTTGACGCCCTGAACCGGACGACCGGTGGTGTGAGAAGTTACGACACCATACACGTATGCGTCTCTCTCATAATCTTGCGGCGTTCCGTAACATGCCTGAAAAATAAATGCGGCAGTGGTGATACCGCAACCTGTAAACAAGGCTTTCCACAATTTCCGTTTTACGTGAGCAATTTTTTTCATATTATCAATATTTTAATTTATATTTTTGCAAACTATTTATCTAAAACCGGACTATCAATTTGCAAATATACATAATATTTCGAATAGAATTGCAAGAAAAATGATTATCTTTGCAGAAACAACGTTTTTTTTAAATAATTCGTGAATACTGATTTTTTATACCATCAAGCCGTCGGGTTGTTGAAAGGGAAAATAGCCATTCCGGCGCTGTCGGGCAACGAACGAGCCGCTGCCGATTACCTGTCGGCGTACCTTACGTCCGCCGACGTGGCGCATTTCAGGGTCGGCAATAATATTTGCGCCTACTCTCCACGCAACAAGGAGGGGCAAAAATTGCTCATGCTCACTTCGCATATCGACACCGTGAAGCCCGCCGCCGGCTACGCGCGCAACCCTTTCGAGCCGGTCGTTGCCGACGGCAAACTGTTCGGCTTGGGCAGCAACGACGCCGGCGCGCCGCTCGTTGCCATGATACAAAGTTTCGTATATCTCAGCGCCGTTGATTTGCCTTTTAACCTGCTGCTGGCGTTGAGCTGCGAAGAAGAGACGTCGGGCGCAAACGGCATGCAGCGCGTCGTGCAGGAAATAACGGACGTTGATTGCGCCATTGTGGGCGAACCCACCGGCATGCGCGCCGCCGTGGGCGAACGCGGGCTGCTGGTGCTCGACGGCACAGCGCAAGGCGCGGTGGGACACGCCGCCCGCGACGAAGGCGTCAATGCCATTTACACCGCCATAGACGACATGGCGTATATAAAAAACTACACGTTCGACCGCGTTTCGCCGCTTATGGGTGCGGTAAAAAAAACGGTAACAATAGTCCACGGCGGCACGCAGCACAATGTGATACCCGACGTATGTACGTTTACGGTGGACGTCCGCCCCAATGAATGTTACACCCCCAACGAGATTGTGGAATTGCTGCAATCGGGCGTAAAAAGCCGCTTGCAGGCGCGCGCGCTCGACCACAAATGTTCGTTTACACCGCCGCAACATCCCCTCCTGCGCTGCGCCCAACGGCTGGCAATCGAAACCTACATTTCGCCTACTACGTCCGATTGGGTGCGCCTCCGCGTCCCTGCCGTCAAAATGGGACCCGGCAGCTCTGCCCGCTCGCACACTGCCGACGAGTTTGTGTGTTTACACGAAATAAAAGACGGCATCGCAACATATATCCGGTTTGTGGAGGCGTTAGCGTGTGTGTGGTAAAAAAAAGCTACAGTATTTTCGCTTTTTGGGAATAGCCTCTATAATATAGCGTCTTCCGTAAGGCTTTCAGGGAACTTCCTACGGTTCATAGGTAGTTACCTACGGCTCATAGGTAGCTACCTACGGTTCATAGGTAGTTACCTACAACTCATAGGTAGCTACCTACAGCTCATAGGTAGTTACCTACAGCTCATAGGTAGCTACCTACGGCTCATAGGTAGCTACCTACGGCTCATAGGGAGTTACCTACAACTCATAGGGAGTTACCTACGGCTCGTAGGGAGTTACCCCTGTTCGGACAAGGTTCTACCTTGTCCGTCCTATCCTCGCAGGTTCTACCTGCGTAAAAAAAGAGAAA
>JAITPN010000105.1 GCA_031289415.1 Prevotellaceae bacterium
CTCGTTTCAGACGAAGGACTAAATGTTATTCAAAAAGTGCTGAAATGATAATTTATTCATTGAAGTTACTTATGGCTAAAAGAAATAATTTATTATCTATACAAACTTACTAATTCCTACCGTCGTCTGCTTATTGATTTTCTTCGTCGTGCGTTCCGCCATTGTGTAAATTAAAAGTTTTTATGTAAATTTGCAACATAAATGTGTGAATTTTATCATTTTTAAATTAACGTGGCATGAATAGTTTTGGACGTATATTCCATATCCATATTTTTGGAGAGTCGCATGGCGAAAATCTTGGCGTAGTCATTGACGGATGCCCTGCCGGTATAAACCTCTGCGCCGCCGATTTCGAATCCGATTTGTCGCGCCGCCGTAGCGGAATGAGAGGCACTACTTCGCGCCGCGAAACCGATGCGCCGTCCATAGTAAGCGGCGTATATAATGAGTACACAACCGGAGCGCCGCTCGCCATATTGTTCAGCAACAACGATACGCGTTCGTCCGATTATGAACAGTTCCGCACCATGCCCCGCCCCGGTCATGCCGATTTTGTAGCGGCTAAAAAATGGGATAACTTCAACGACCCTCGCGGCGGCGGGCATTTTTCGGGGCGCATTACCCTTGCGCTCACGGCTGCCGGCGTGGTGGCAAAAAAATGTATTGCACCTATCTCCGTGTCAGCCGAGCTTACGGAAGCAGGCGGGAGCGGCGCAAATATTCCTGAAACCGTGAATAATGCCATGAGCAACCGCGATTCGGTAGGCGGAATTATTGAATGTCGCGCACAACATATCCCTGTAGGGCTTGGCGCACCGTTTTTCGACACTGTGGAATCGTTGCTTGCGCATATTTTGTTTGCCATTCCCGCTGTGAAAGGCGTAGAATTCGGCGCAGGCTTTGCTGCTGCCCGCATGACCGGCTCGCAACACAACGACGTTTTCATAACTTCCGACGGAAAAACCGCCACCAATCATGCCGGCGGCATCAACGGCGGCATCACCAACGGCAATGAGTTATTTTTCCGTGTGGCGGTGAAACCTACGGCAAGCATTGCTTGTCCGCAACAAACTATTAACGTGCAAACCAATATGATAGAAACGCTCCATGTAAAAGGGCGTCATGATGCCTGCATTGCCCTGCGCGCGCCTGTAGTTGTAGAAGCCGCCGCGGCTATCGTGCTTTGCGACCTTACCCTGCGCCGCAAAGCGGATGTTATAACAAACGTGTAGGCATACATAGAAAAGACCCAACCAGAAATCGGTTATTCTCCGAAATAGTAATACGCAAATACACAATGTTGTAACTATTTTATTGCAAATATCTCATTTTTTTTACTTATGTTTGCAAAATATTTTTAACTTGTTATGCAACAAAAACAACAAACTTTAAAACAATCTATATCGTTTACAGGCAAAGGATTACATACAGGGTTACAAGTAGAAATGACTATTTTACCCGCTTCGGTAAGCCATGGCATAAAATTCCAACGCATTGATTTGCAAGACCAACCTATTATAGAGGCTATCGCCGATAATGTTACCGCCACTTCGCGCGGCACTACATTAGAGAGTAATGGCGTAAAAATCAGCACTATCGAACACGTGATGGCTTCTTTGTCGGGTATGGGCGTTGATAATGCGCTGATAACGGTAAATGCGCCCGAAGTGCCTATCATGGACGGAAGCGGACGCGCTTATGTGGAAGCCATTGCCAAAGCAGGTGTAGATACGCAGGACGAAAACCGCCGATATTTCGAAATCAAGGAAAAATATGTGCATTACGACAAAGAAACAGGGAAAGAAATTACGTTTCTTCCCGACGATACATTAAGCATCGAAGTAATGGTTGATTTCCAATCGAAAGTCGTAGGCAACCAATATGCACGCCTTGCCGATTTGTCCGATTTTGCGACGGATATAGCGCCTTGCCGCACGTTTGTATTCCTGCACGAACTTGAACCGCTGCTGAAAAACAACCTCATCAAAGGCGGCGATTTCGACAATGCCATTATCATTGTAGAAAAGCCTGTACCGCAGGAAGAACTCGACCGGCTTGCCGCCGTGTTCCACAAACAAACGGTGGAACGCGCCCCCGAAGGCTATCTGAATCACCTCACACTGCGTTTTCCGAACGAAGTGGCACGCCATAAATTGCTTGATTTAATGGGCGACTTGTCGTTGGTAGGATTCCCGATAAAAGGAAAAATCATTGCCGACAAGCCGGGGCATCAGATTAACACCGAAGTGGCGAAAATTTTGCGGAAAATGGCAAAAAAAGAAATGCAAAAGCCTGAAGTGCCTGCCTATAATCCCAATGAAGAACCTTTGTTTGACATTAACGGAATCAAAAAATTATTGCCGCACCGCCCTCCGTTCCTGTTGGTCGATAAAATTATCCAACGCTCGGAAGACTGTGTGGTAGGCGTGAAAAACGTAACCATGAACGAACCGTTTTTTGTCGGTCATTTTCCCGACGAACCGGTAATGCCCGGCGTATTGCAGATTGAAGCCATGGCGCAGGTAGGCGGTATTCTGGTGCTGGGTTGCGTGGACGAACCCGAACGTTATTCTACCTATTTTTTAAAAATCGACAAAGTAAAATTTAAAAGAAAAATAGTACCCGGAGATACGCTCATTTTCAAACTTTCATTGCTTGAACCCATCCGTCGCGGCATTGTAGTGATGCTGGGGCAGGCGTTCGTAGGCAACACACTGGCATGTGAAGGCGAATTAACGGCACAAGTAATAAAAAACAAATAAAAAGATTCAATATGAATTTAACGAGTATTCATCCCTGCGCACGTATCGGCGCTAATGTTACCATCGGTCCGTTCACCAGTATTGCCGAGCATGTTGAAATCGGCGAAGGAACATGGATTGGTCCTCACGTAACCATTATGGATTATGTGAAAATCGGGAAAAATTGTAAGATTTTTCCGGGCGCTGTAGTAGGCGGCATACCGCAAGACCTTAAATTTGCAGGCGAAGTAACATACGCTGAAATAGGCGATAACACTACCTTGCGCGAATATGTAACCGTAAACCGAGGCACAGCGGCGAGCGGTAAAAAACTTACGAAAGTAGGAAACAATTGCTTAATTATGTCATACGTACACGTAGCGCACGATTGCTGCATAGGCAACCAAGTTATTCTGGCAAGCTTCGCCGGATTGGCAGGCGAAGTAGAAGTACACGACGACGCCATTATCGGCGGTTCGTCGGGGGCGCACCAATTTACACGGGTTGGCGTACATGCTATGGTTTCGGGCGGTTCTTTCTTCGGAAAAGACGTACCTCCGTACATTCTGGCGGGACGTCGTCCGTTGTCGTTCGGCGGCATCAACCTCATCGGATTGCGCCGGCGTAATTTCACACATGAACAAATTACCACGATTAGCGAAATCTATAAAACGATTTATTACGGCGGAATGAATGTAACGGATGCTTGCAGCAAAATAGAAGCCGACTTCCCCGCTTCGCCCGAACGCGACACGATTCTCAGTTTTATCCGTTCGTCGAAACGCGGTATTATTAAAGGTGTGGGCAATCTTGACGAAGAATAACGTACAGCCCTCGTTTATTCACATCGTATGAACGATACCCGCTTTTCAAACCTCACATACCGCCGTCCTGCCATCAAATCAATCGTAGCGGTGGCTTCGGGAAAAGGCGGCGTAGGCAAATCAACGGTTGCCGTAAACTTGGCGGTAGCCTTGGCGCAGCAAGGGCTTAACGTAGGATTGATGGATGCCGACATATACGGACCTTCCATACCCAAAATGACCGGCACGGAAACCATACAACCCCTTATAAAAGAAGTAAACGGCGCGGAAATGATTATCCCCATTGAACGTTACGGCGTTAAATGGATGTCGATAGGCTACTTTGTAACCGCCGCGCAGCCGCTGATATGGCGGGGAGCGATGGCGACCAATGCGTTGAAACAACTGTTCAATCAAGTGCAATGGGGTGTGCTGGACGTACTGCTTATCGACCTCCCGCCCGGCACAGGCGACATTCATGTAAGCATCATTCACGACATAAAACTGTCGGGCGCAATTATTGTAAGTACCCCGCAAGCCGTAGCATTAGCCGACGTCGAAAAAGGCGTACACATGTTTCTCAGCGACAAGGTAAACGTGCCGGTGCTGGGCTTGGTCGAAAACATGGCATGGTTTACGCCCGAAGAGTTGCCCGACAATAAATACTATATCTTTGGAAAAGAAGGCGCGCTGCAGCTGGCAGAACGCCTGCAACTGCCCTTGCTGGCGCAGCTGCCCATCGTGCAAAGCATCAGGGAAAGCGGCGACGAAGGCTCGCCCATAGCGCTAAAACAAAATGCGGCAGGCGAAACATTCCGCCGCTTAGCCGCCAAGGTAGCGGCTGCATGGGTGAAGCGCGATGAGTGAAGCGTGAAGCGACCTTCGGACGACGACACGCTTTACGCTGTGGCGAATAAGGCGTGTCAAATAATCTAAAAAAAACTGCGGTTTAAAAAAAAAGTTATACCTTTGTATCTTAAAGATTTTAAATAACAACTATGCAAACTTTTTTCAATCGAATTATATATATCGTAAATTTATATATAGCGTATATTTTACTGTTTTTGATATACCGGTGTTCCTTTCTTTTTGTGTATGCCGACAGCCATGTGTGGAACGAAAAACAAGCGTTATGGAAAGCGTTCTTTTGGGGCGTCCGTTTCGATACAAAAGTGATTACGGTATTGCTGCTGGCTACCTTGTTTCTGGCAATCGTGGAGTTAGTGTTGAAACGGCTGCGCCGAAATTGGGGTACGGCATATACCGCTGTCAGCACCCTGCTATTTGTCCTTACGGCTTTGATGCTGACGGTTGATTTTTTCTACTATTCCTTTTTTCAATCTCACATCGACATACTTGTTTTCGGATTGATACACGATGATACGGTTGAAATTCTAAGGTCGATGTGGACAGACTTTCCCATTGTAAAAGTTCTTGCAGGCGTCGCTTTTCTATCGTTTGTGAGTTGGAAATTATTTTCATGGTTATTCAAACGCGATTTCTCCCGCATGATTCCCATGAAAGCAGCCCTGTTTATTCCTGCGATGCTTGTTTTTATTACCGTTTATTTTTACGGACTACGAGGCACGTTTTCAACGTTCCCCTTACAGATAGACGACAGCACGATAAGCAGCAATCCGTTCATCAATCAACTCACGCTAAATGGGATTTTTACTTTCGAGAATGCTATTGAGCAAAATAAAAAAAATGCGATAGACGGCAATCCTCATAATTACTTGCAAAGAAATAATTTGAATTTACGACAATTAACCGCTGATTTTCTGCAAACGGACATACGGAATATTGATGAAAAAGAGCCGTTGCGTGCGCTTATGGATACTACGCCGGTCAATACATTCATAGCACAAAATCCGCCCCACGTCGTAGTTATCCAGATGGAAGGCATGGGCGCTGTGTATTTCAGCAAGCACAGCGGACGATTGAATCTATTGGGCAAATTGGCTGATATTTGTTCGGAAGAAAACTGCTATGTGTTTGAAAATTTTATGCCTGCCGCAAACATTACGATTCCTACATTAGAGCATTTTGTAACACAAACGCCGATTGCACCTGTGGCACAGTCGCCATTCTATTCAGTCTTGTTTTCTACCGCAACGGCATTGCCGTTTTTGCAAAATAATTATCAAACAAGCTTTATTTCCGGCGCAAGATTAGGTTGGCGGAACATCAATAATTACTTACCGGCACAAGGCTTTCAATCGCTCGAAGGATGGGCGTTCCTTTTGGAAAATAACCCGCAGGCAACAGATAACGATTGGGGCGTGTTTGATGAATATATGTTTGACCGGATTTTTGAAAAACTGGAAAAAAGCGCCGCGCCGCAATATATATTCGGAATGAGTGTAACCAACCATTCTCCGTACAACCTCCATTCGCACTACCAACCCTTGCCCATTGAAATTGACGACTCGTTGCAAAAAATAATACGCCCTACAGTGGAGACGGCTACCGTCTTGAAAAATTTCCAGACCTATCAATATGCTTGTGATATGCTGGGTAAGTTTATCCAAAAAGTAAAAGATTCGCCTTTTGCCCAAAACATTATCATTATTGCTACGGGCGACCATAATATACGGCAGGTTTTTAATTTTGACGACGGACAACCCTATTGGACATATTCCGTTCCCATGATTGCGTACATTCCTCAGCAATATTTACCCTCACCACCTCATTATCATCTGAATACAGCGCAATGGGCATGGCATGGCGATATTTTTCCGACATTGTATGGACTTGCGTTATCCAATACCCCCTACATAAAACTTGGACGCGATTTGTTGCGTGATACTACTGTTCCGTATGCAATAAACGATTTCAATAAAATATTCACGGATGCCGGCGCGTATGACATGACGCAAAATCTTTATTTCCGGTGGGAAGAATCGCACTATTTATCTCCGGCTGCCGATTTGGCTGCCAACCCGGAGTTGCAAAAAGCATGCAAATCTGCCCGTGCGCTGTATCATCTACAAGTTTATTTGGAACATGAAAATGCAAGTAAATTGAATAATAAAATACCCTAAAAACCCGATTGGCATACCAAGCCAATTCAACCCTTCCCCTTATACCGTTTGCGGGCTTGCGAGAGAGCGTCGTCGTCGAATTTCACCACGCCTATTTTTTTGGAAACCGACACGATGGTACGCGCCCTTCGGGAAAGATAAGGAGTAGGCTTTGCAGGATTGCGCTGCAACGGATTGGGGAAAGCCGCCACCACGAGGGCTGCCTGATTGAGCGACAACTGCCGGGCGCTTTTCTTAAAATAATGCTGCGCGGCGGCTTCCGCGCCGTAAATACCCACGCCCATTTCAATTTCGTTGAGATACATTTCCATAATCCGCTCCTTCGACCAAAGCGTTTCTATCAAAAACGTAAAATACACTTCCAACCCTTTGCGCAGCCACGATTTCCCTTGCCACAAAAAAAGATTTTTGGCAGTCTGCTGCGAAATAGTGCTTGCGCCCCTGATGCGCCCTTTTTCCCGGTCTTGAATCGCTTGCCGGATTGCGCCGAAATCGAACCCGCGATGCCCCAAGAAATTATTATCTTCGGACGCTACCACGCAATTAACCAAATGCGGCGATATATCTTTCATATCCACCCAACGATGATGGATAGGCGCGCCGTGCGTAGCTTTGCGTATCAACATCAAGGGCGTAAACGGCGGGTTCACCCAGCGGTACAACACAACGGTCAATACCGACAGCAGCCACAGCGCCGCCACGCCGTAGAGCGCGCTCCGGCACACTTTTTTCACCTTTCCCAACAGTCGTTGTTTATTCATACGCCATTTATTTCTCTTATTTTCCGGCACAAAAATACAAAAAAAAGCCAAGACACGTAGCCTTGGCTTCCCTTTATATTCATAGCGGTTACTACAACGCTTGGCTTCCGCTTTTGCCGAAATCCGCATTTTCGGGATTAATACACCCGTACGGCGTTAATCCGCTTCTCCAATGACTTCTACCCCTTCTTTCAATACGGCAGATTGTAAGGAGCTGCAGTTTTTGAAAATGTTTAACTGTTGAAATGCTTAACCACTAAGGTTAGCCGGTCCAAGAAAGGACGGTCTTGTTTGGGAATAAAATCTACACTCATAATTATTGATTTTTTTAGTTAATAATAAATTATTTTAAGGATGAATATTTTCTTATAAAGGTATTTCCCTATAAGTCGTAGGGAGTTCCCTATGGGTCGTAGGGAGTTCCCTATAAGTCGTAGGGAGTTCCCTATGGGTCGTAGGGAGTTCCCTATAAGTCGTAGGGAGTTCCCTATGGGTCGTAGGGAGTTCCCTATAAGTCGTAGGGAGTTCCCTATAAGTCGTAGGGAGTTCCCTATAGGTCGTAGGGAGTTCCCTATGGGTCGTAGGGAGTTCCCTATAGGTCGTAGGGAGTTCCCTATAAGTTGTAGGGAATTATCTATAGGTTGTAAAAAATTCCCTGAAAGTTTTTCGGAAGACGATACCTTATATATATAGGTACAGGAGCAGGCGAGGGCGTCCGCTGCGGCGTTAAGGACATTCCCAAAAACGCAAAACGCTGTAATTAGTTGATTACGAGATTCGTGATGGTGGGGTAACCCTGCCTAAAAATCTTTCACTTGCCGGAGGGCTTCCGGCAGCAGGTAAAAGGGTGTATAGACGGTTGTACATAGTCTAAATGTTTATTTTCTTGGGTATAAAGGTAGGAATTATTTTTTAAATATCCATACGGATACGCCATGCCGACGGATAAAGGTTGTTGCTCCGCACGCCGATGTTTTTTACAAACCCCAACGGAAGGCTGCGGTAGCATACCACGCAAAAGCCTTTGGGCGCGTCGGGCAAGCTAATGGCGTCGCGGTGGAGGTAGCGGAGGGCGGTGGGCAAATCGACCTCTTGGCGCGGAAAAGCGTCGCGGTGCAGGGCGGCGGACAGCGCCAAGGCGGCGGCGGGCGCCAAGTCGCCGCCTTTGATTTCGCCTACGGCAACGCCTGCCTGCGATACCCGCAAATGTTGCATCAAGTACGCCATGTCGCCGGCAAGCGCCGCGGGGTAGGCGCGCACAAAAGCGTTTTCGTGCGTCGTTACAAATTCGCCGTGCAAGAGCGGGGGACGGGGAGGGGCGGCAGGCGGCAAACGTTTCGCCGCCTCGCGCCGCACGCTACGCGCCGCGTGCCGCGCACCGCATTTCCGCAATATGCTTATAAAAAAACCTTCGCCTTGCACGCGGTGCGGAAAGAAGCGGTAGCCGTATTCATCTTCTGCGATATTCCACGCCGGCGGCAACGGAAGATGCACGACTTCAGCGCCCAGATGCTGCACTATCCAGCGGATGTTCGCGTCGTTCTCGTCGCGGTTGTACGTGCATGTGCTGTACAGCAGCGTCCCGCCGTCTTTCAAGGCGTCCCAAGCGTCGGCTACGATGCGCCGCTGGCGGTCGGCGCAGAAGCGGACGTGCGTGGCGCTCCATTCGGCGGCGGCTTCGCGGTCTTTGCGGAACATGCCCTCGCCCGAACAGGGCGCGTCAACCAGCATGACGTCAAAGAAGGAGGGCAGGCGGGCAAAGTCAGCCGGGTCGTTGTGCGTAACCGCGACGTTCGGGCTGCCCCATTTCGCCATGTTCTCGGCAAGCGCGGCTACACGGCTGCGGATGGATTCGTTGCTCACCAGCAGTGCGTCGGGCGACACGGCGTCGGCAAGGTGCGTCGATTTTCCGCCGGGGGCGGCGCACAAGTCCAGTACGCGCAAGTGCGCCTGCCCTTGCCACGCCGCCGCCTGCTCCACGAACATGGACGAGGCTTCCTGCACGTAGTATGCGCCGCCGTGCCACAAAGGGTCTAACGTAAAAACAGGGCGTTCCGGTAAATATGCGCCCGAAGGACACCACGGCACGCGCGCCGCCGAAGCCGCCTCAGCCGACGGTTTCCGGCGGTTGTAGCGGATGCTCACCGGCGCATCGCGCTGCAAAGCGTCGAAAAAACTTCCGACCTCTGCCCCAAGCATGTCCTGCATCCGGCGGTTGAACTCAATGGGTAGCGTGTGCATGACGGCAAACTTACGTGAATGTTCTGCGGCTTATGAATAATGGGGAATGGGTTACCGCAACACTTCGGCTACTTTAGCTTTTAAGTCGTCGCCCCTCAGGTTGCGGGCTACGATGGTTCCGTTGGGCGCAAAAAGTATGATGTGCGGGATAACGTTGATGCCGTAAATCTCCGTTGGTACGAACTTTGCATCAATAATGTGCGACCACGTCATCTTATGTTTTTCAATGGCTGCAAGCGTAGTTTCGCGCGTATCCCCTACGGCAACGCCAAGCACATCGAATTTATCGCCTTTATATTTATTATACACTTCGGCAATGACCGGTGTTTCCTGAATACATGAACCGCACCACGACGCCCAAAAATCAACCAATACATATTTCCCCTTACCGATGTACTCGGAAAATGAAACTTTACTGCTGTCGAGATTACCGTTTTCAATCGTGAAATCAACAAACGGCATGCCTTCGGCTGTTTGTTTTAAATTTTTATTTCTTTCAATAATAGTTGTAATGATTTTGGTGTTACGGACAATATCTCCGGCGGCGGCATACACCGAGTCCATTCGTTCAGACGTAAGTACATCCGACCACGTCCATAATATATATGTACCAAAAGCATTATTTTTATTTGCCGGAAATAGATTCCCACTAAGTGAATCTAACCAATCATGGTATGAAGAAAATAATTCCCGTTCCTGTACCTGCGCTTCGACGTCGTCAATATCCGTTCTTTGTCGTATTTCTGAAGCTATGTGATATATAGAATCTTTATACGATTCGCTTTTTTTGAGATATGCGGTTAAACCGTCGTTTAATTCCGTGCCTTGCGCGCTTTCAGAATTTGACAGATCAACCGTAATCGTCCCTTTTTCCAAAATAAGGGTTGCGTACAACCCACTGAGGTATAATCCTCGTATAACCGCCGTATCTACAACGCCTTTAAAGGTGAATTTTCCGTCAATGACTTCCGCGCTGTCCACGGTCTGGTCATATTCGTATTCCTGCATATATACCATTTGCCCGTTGTATGTGCTGTCGGGCGCCGTACCTTCAATGACGTACGGTTGTTTGTTTGATGAACAAGCCGCCATAATGACCGCTGTGCCTACTACCAAGATTTTTTTCATTGTATTATATATTTAATGTTAATGGCGTAAAGTTACGAATTATTTTAATAAAAGCAATTTATATGTTCGGCAGATTCCTCCACTCCGCCACGCTCCGGTCGGAATGACGGGAGGAAACAGTTCAACAACTCTCCCTTCCTCAGTTGCCAATTCAGACATTTATAAGTATCTTTGCCGCGAATTTCAACTTCCAACCCAGCCTTCTCCTTCGAGGACAGGCGGGGCAGGAGGGAGGGTTTTAACAAATAAACAATATGGAGTATAATTTTTCGGAAATAGAGCAGAAATGGCAAAAATATTGGGCAGAGCACCACACCTTCTGCGTGGACGTAGACGCCAAACGCCCGAAGTACTACGTGCTGGACATGTTCCCTTACCCGTCGGGTGCGGGTTTGCACGTGGGGCATCCGCTGGGCTACATTGCCGGCGACATTTATACGCGCTACAAACGGCTGTGCGGCTTCAACGTCCTGCATCCTATGGGGTACGACGCCTTCGGCTTGCCCGCCGAGCAGTATGCCATACAAACAGGGCAACATCCTGCCGTTACTACGCGCAACAACATTGCACGCTACCGGGCGCAGTTGGACAAAATAGGCTTTTCGTACGACTGGAACCGCGAAGTACGCACGTGCGACGAAGCCTATTACAAATGGACGCAATGGGCGTTCCTCATGATGTTTGATTCGTACTACTGCTATGATGCGCAGCAGGCGCGCCCGATAGCCGAGCTGACAGGCATTTTTGAAACGCAGGGAACGAAAGGCATACACGCAGCCTGCACGGACGAAAAACTGGCGTTCACCGCCGGCGAATGGAACGCCAAAAGCGAAAAAGAAAAAGCCGACATGCTGATGAACTACCGGCTGGCTTACGTAGGCGAAATGGTAGTAAACTGGTGCGCCGCCTTAGGCACGGTGCTGGCAAACGACGAAGTGAAAGACGGACTTTCGGTACGCGGCGGATTTCCGGTAGAACAAAAGAAAATGAAGCAGTGGATGCTGCGCGTATCGGCATACGCCGGACGGCTGCTCGCCGGACTGGACAAATTGGAATGGTCGGATTCTTTAAAAGAAATGCAGCGCAACTGGATTGGGCGGAGCGAAGGCGCGGAAATCCGCTTCGACATTGCCGGCGGCACGGACTCGATTACCGTCTTCACGACCCGCGCTGACACCATCTTCGGCGTAACCTTCATGGCGCTTGCGCCCGAAAGCGAGCTGGTCGAAGCCTTAACCACCGCTGCGCAAAAGCAGGACGTAGAAAACTATCGTCAACAAACAAAAAAGAAAACCGAACGCGAACGCATCGCCGACCGGCGGGTTACCGGCGTATTTACCGGCTCGTATGCCGTCAATCCGCTGACGAACCAACGCATCCCGATATGGATAAGCGACTACGTGCTGGCAGGCTACGGCACGGGCGCAATCATGGCAGTGCCGGCGCACGACAGCCGCGACTACGCCTTTGCCCGCCATTTCGACCTGCCCATCGTGCCGCTCATTGAGGGCTGCGACGTGTCGCTCGAAAGCTTCGACGCCAAAGAAGGCGTCATGACGAACTCAGGATTCCTCAACGGACTGGACGTGAAAGACGCTATCGTCAAAATAAAACAACATATCGAAGCGCACGGATTAGGGCGCGTGAAAGTGAACTACCGCCTGCGCGACGCGGCATTCAGCCGCCAGCGCTACTGGGGCGAACCCATTCCCATCTACTACAATGACGGCGTTGCCGCGCCCATCCCGTTCGACCGTCTGCCGCTGCTGCTGCCCGACGTAGACAAATTCCTGCCTACCGAAACCGGCGAACCGCCGCTCGGACGTGCAAAAAACTGGACGTACGAAAGCTATCCGATAGAAAAAAGCACCATGCCCGGCTTCGCCGGAAGCAGCGCCTACTACCTGCGCTACATGGACCCGCACAACAGCGAAACCCTCGTAGGCAAAGAAGCCAACGAATACTGGCGCAGCGTCGATTTATACATCGGAGGCACGGAACACGCTACCGGACACCTGATTTACTCGCGCTTCTGGAACAAATTCCTGTTCGACTACCGCCGCGTGTGCGAAGACGAACCGTTCCGTAAACTCGTCAACCAAGGCATGATTCTCGGACGCTCGAACTTCGTATACCGCATAAAAAACAGCAGCACCTTCGTCTCCGCCGGATTGAAAGACTGCTACGACACGCAGGAACTGCACGTCGACGTAACCCTCGTCGGCAACGACCGCCTCGACGTCGAACGCTTCAAAGCCTCAAGCCCCGACTATGCGCGCGCCGAATTTATCCTCGAACAAGGCGAATACATCTGCGGATGGGCGGCGGAGAAAATGTCGAAATCATACTTCAACGTCGTGAACCCCGACGCCGTATGCGAACAGTACGGCGCCGACACGCTGCGGCTCTACGAAATGTTTCTCGGACCGCTCGAACAGTCGAAACCGTGGGACATGAACGGCATCGACGGCGTACACCGCTTCCTGCGCAAATTCTGGCGGCTGTTCCATACCAACGACGCCTTTACCGTAACCGACGAAGCCCCGTCGAAAAAAGAACTGAAAGCGCTCCATAAACTCATCAAAAAAGTGCAGGACGACATGGAAGCCTTTTCGTTCAACACCACCGTCAGCGCATTTATGATTGGCGTAAACGAATGGAGCGACTTGAAATGCAACAAACGCGCCATCCTCGAACCGGCAACCATCCTCCTGTCGGCATACGCGCCGCACATCGCCGAAGAACTCTGGGAAAAGCTGGGACACTCGCAAAGCATCGCCTGCGCCGCATTTCCGGCATACGACGAAGCGCACACGGTTGAAAACACCTTCACGTACCCCGTATCGTTCAACGGAAAAGTGCGCGGCAAAAAAGAACTCGACTTGGGACTCGCGCCCGCCGACATCGAAAAAGCCGTGCTTGCCGACGAGCAGGTACAAAAACAATTAGCCGGCGCGCTGCCGAAAAAAATAATTATCGTACCGGGTAAAATCATCAACATCGTACTATAAAAAATGAACCGTAAAAACATACGCAGAGAAGCAAAAGCCTACGTCCTTATCACCGTCGGGCTGGCGATATACGCCCTCGCGTGGGTCATATTCCTCATACCCCACCACCTTGTAGGCGGCGGCGTCAGCGGCGTCGGCGCGCTGGTCGAATACGCCACCGGCTTCCGAATGAGCTACACGTATTTCATCGTGAACGCCGTATTGCTGCTGATGGCGCTCAAAATACTCGGACGCGGTTTCGGCGCAAAAACGGTATACGCCATCTTCATCAACACCCTATTTTTCCGCCTCTTTCCCGACGTCGTACCGGTCGACTTCATCCGCGAAATTGCGCTCGACAACGGCAAACTTCTTTCGGCAATGATAGGCGGCGTCATGACGGGCGCGGGCGTCGGCATCGCGCTCATGCAAGGCGGCAGCTCCGGCGGCACGGACATGGTAGCCATGATGGTCGGCAAATACCGCAACATCTCGCCCGGCAAAATCATCCTCTCGATAGACATGGTGATTATCGCCTGCTCGTTCTTCGTATCGCACGAAACCTCCGCAGGGCACAAGCTCGCCGCCGTGCTCTACGGCTACATGATAGTAGGGCTTTCGGGCTATACCATCGACCTTATCCTGTCGGGCGCGCGGCAATCGCTGCAATTTTTTATCTTTTCAAAAAACCACGAACGGATAGCCGAACGCATCACCAAAGACATGCACCGCGGCGTTACGATACTCAACGGCACCGGCTGGCATACGAAGACGGAAAGCAAAATCGTCATGGTCATCGCCCGCAAAACCGAGTCGAGCATCATTTTCAATATTATTAAAGATGAAGACCGCGACGCCTTCCTCTCCGTCGGCAACGTCATGGGCGTATACGGCAACGGCTTCGAGCGCATCCGCAGTTAGCGCGGGCGAAGCGTGAAGCGTTAAGGGTGAAGAGTTAGGTGTGAAGGGTGAAGCGTGAAGCGTTAAGGGTGTTTCCTACGACTCGCAGGGAACACCCTACGGCTTGTAGGGGATACCCTACGACTTGTAGGGGACACCCTAGGACTTGTAGGGGACACCCTAGGTCTTGTAGGGGACACCCTATGACTTGTAGGGGATACCCTACGGCTTGTAGGGGATACCCTACGGCTTGTAGGGGATACCCTACGGCTTGTAGGGG
>JAITPN010000028.1 GCA_031289415.1 Prevotellaceae bacterium
TTTTGTCGCAAAAACAATACCATCATGCCTGAATTTATAGAACTTTTGCCCGACGACAACCTCGATTTGAGCGGCGTTTACGCTTCGTTCCAACAATTGGTTGCATCGCCTGCCCATTCTAATGTATGCGCCATTTTTCCCGAAAGTGGAGAGTTGTCCCGAATTTACATTGAAGACGATACTCCGGTCGAAACTTCCCGTTTACATTCGGCGGCAACCAACGAATTTGCCGATACCGAATATTCACAATATTCTTTTTTAAGGGATCAACCCATCACATACAATGGACGGGAAACGTTTGATGTACAAGCCATACGCAAAGATTTTCCGATTCTTCATCAAAAAGTAAATGGGAAAGATTTGGTTTGGTTAGATAATGCCGCCACTACGCAAAAACCTGCGCAGGTAATCGAAGCCGTCAAACATTATTACGAAAACGACAATTCCAATATTCACCGGGCTTCGCACACCTTGGCGGCGCGTTCTACCGACGGGTACGAAGGGGCAAGGGAAAAAGTCGCGAAATTCATCAACGCGCCTTCTGCGGATGACATCATTTTCGTGCGGGGAACAACCGAAGGCATCAATCTGGTAACTCAAACGTATGGTTGGAAATTTATTCAACCGGGCGACGAAATCATTATTTCTACCTTAGACCACCATGCAAATATCGTTCCATGGCAACAATTGGCTAAGGAAAAAAATGCCAAATTGTTGGTGATTCCCATCAACGACAAAGGAGAAGTGATTTTGGAAGAATACGAAAGATTATTGAGTTCGCGGACAAAAATGGTTTCTTTCGCACAGGTGAATAACACTTTCGGGACAATTTCTCCGGCTAAAACGATGATTGACATGGCTAAACGCTACGGTGCGCGTGTGCTGATAGACGGTGCGCAGTCCATAGCCCACACGCCGGTGGATGTGCAGGATTTGGATGTGGATTTCTTTGTGTTTTCGGGACATAAAATCTATGCTCCCAACGGCATCGGAGTGGTTTACGGCAAAAAAGAACTGTTGGAACTGATTCCGCCTTGGCAAGGTGGCGGAAACATGATTAAAGACGTTACGTTCGAAGAAACAGTTTTCAATACGCCTCCCGCCAAGTTTGAAGCAGGAACGCCCAATGTGGCTGACGCTGTCGGATTGGGCGCTGCGCTGGATTATGTAAGCAAAATCGGCATCCGCAATATTGAGAAATACGAACATTACCTGACCGAATACGCCCGCAAAGAATTAGGGAAAATCGACGGCATTCGGCTTATTGGCAATCCGCGCGAAAGGGTGAGTGTCGTATCGTTCGTCATTCCGGGCATACCTACGCCGGAAGTCGGCAAACTGCTTGATGCGGAAGGAATCGCCCTGCGCGCCGGACACCATTGTGCACAGCCTGCCTTGAGAAGATTCGGATTGGAAGCAACCGTCAGACCTTCTTTTTCATTTTACAACACAACAGAAGAAATAGACCGGTTGGTTGAAGCGGTGAAAAAAATTGTGGCGGAAAACATCCGGTAGGCTTAAGCCTTCCAATGCATTGTTAGTATTAGGTATATTTGGCTGTTGTTCAAAGGTAAATAACCATTTCATATTGCGCCGTAAACTTAAATAAGCGCTACGTAATGACTTGTGTACATAATGACTTCTACCTGTGAGGCTATCTATTTTCCGTTCTTGCAAAAAATCACGCCATTGCTCTTCCCATAGATGAAAATTTATCATAAATGCCGTTGTTTTTGACATACTTTCCCATTTTTTACTACGCTATGAGAGCCACAATAAAAGCCAATTTTTGAATAAACGTTAATGTTGCGCCTAAAATTCAATCGCATGGTGAAGAGAAAAGCGAAACGGACGCTCGCGCGTCCGTCTCTTTGACAACAAAAACATCTTTCTATCAATAATTAAACAAATAACAACATTTTGTCGGGGTGATGTGACTCGAACACACGACCCCTTGCACCCCATGCAAGTGCGCTAGCCAACTGCGCCACACCCCGAAATATTTGGCTCGGCAAAGGTACAACTTTTTACGGAATTGCAAAAATTATCTTTTCCGCTTTCGGGAAACACGGTATTTTCAAAGGGTTAGCGGTACTTCTCGTTGTCGTCGTAAAACATCTTAAGGTAGCTGTCGTAGCGTTCTTCACTGATTTCTCCCTTGTCTATAGCTTGCAGCACAGCGCAGTGAGGCTCGTGGATATGGGTGCAGGGGTTAAATTTGCATTGGGCGGCTGTGCGGAACAGTTCGGGGAAAAAATGATAGAGTTCTTCTTTTCCCACATCCACCAGCCCGAAGCCTTTGATGCCGGGCGAATCAATAATGCAACCGCCCGACGAAAGTTCAAACACTTCGTAGAAGGTGGTGGTGTGCATACCTTTCAGGTGGGCGGCGCTAAGTTTGCCTATGCGCAGGTTTAAGGCAGGGTCGATAGCATTGATGAGCGACGACTTGCCCACGCCGGAAGCTCCTGAAAATAAACAAAAACGCCCTTTTATGTCGTCGCGGAGCGTGTCAATGTGCAAGCCTGTTGTTGCCGACACCTCTATGACTTCGTAGCCTGCTTGTGTATAAATTTGTATGAACCGGTTTTTTTCCTCGTTCTCAACCTCGTGATATAAATCTGTTTTGTTAATCACAATTTTCACCGGCACTTTGTAAGCCTCGCAGGTAACCAGAAAGCGGTCAATGAATTTCCATGCGTTGTGCGGATGCGCAATGGTGGCGATAAGGTAAGCGCAGTCTATATTGGCGGCAATAATGTGGGTTTCGCTCGAAAGGTTGGTTGCACGGCGGATAATGTAGTTGCGCCGCGGCTGCACGGCGGTAATAACACCTTCGGCGTCGTTAATCATTTCAAACGTAACACAATCGCCCACAGTTACAGGGTTGGTAGTTCCCGATGCGTTCAAACGCAACCTCCCGCGGACTACACAATTTATAGTTTTTCCTACGCCCTTGTTTTTCACCGCATAATGACTTCCTGTGTGGCGAAAGACAATACCGTTAAGTTCCTTCGAAATATTATTCATAGGTGCAAAGGTATTAAATTGTTTAATTTTTGTGGTATCTTTGTGCACTATTTTTTAAAAATGCGATATGTACACAACCGAAGCATTACAGGAATGGATAGAAAAAGCGATTAAAACACTGGATTTGTCGCAAGAGCCACGTGCGTTGTATGAGCCGGTTACTTATATGATGTCAATAGGCGGAAAACGTATCCGCCCGTTGCTGTGCCTGCTGTCATACAATATGTTTAATGACCATATAAGCACTGATATTCTGCTGCCCGCGGTAGGCGTGGAGATTTTCCACGGTTTTACGCTGGTGCATGATGACGTGATGGACAATGCGGCAGTGCGCCGCGGACACGATACGGTGTACAAAAAATGGGGAGCTAATGTGGCAATGCTTTCGGGCGATGTGATGTGTATTATGGCTTACCGCTATTTATGCGAAATAGACGACCGCCACCGCCGCGATGTGTTGAAGTTGTTCGGCACGATTGCTACACAAGTCTGCGAAGGACAGCAGTTCGATATGGACTACGAACATTTGAGCGTCATTGAAGAGAGCGAATATTTGAAAATGATTGAGTTGAAAACGGCGGTGCTGCTGGCGGCGGCGGCAAAAATAGGCGCTATTGCAGGCGGTGCGGCGGCGCAGGATGTGGAACACCTGTACCACTTCGGTCGCTGTTTGGGCATGGCTTTTCAAATACAGGACGATTTATTGGATGCTTATGGAAATTCCGATACATTCGGCAAAACCATAGGCGGCGATATTGTAACCAACAAAAAAACATTCCTGCTGGTAAATGCGCTGAAAACAGCAAACAACACGCAGCGACAAGAGTTGGAATACTGGTTAAGCGACAAGAATCATTCGCCCGAAGAAAAAATAGCGCGTATGTTGGATATTTACGAAAAAACCAATGTCCGCGAAACAGCCATGCGCACCATTAACAGTTATTTCGAGCAGGCGGCAAAGGAGCTGTCTGCCGTAACCCTTGCCGACGAACGAAAAGAAGAATTGCGCAATTTTGCTCACCAATTAATTAATAGAGAAAAATAAATATATAATGGAAACAACATCTTTTGCCGAAAAATGTAATCTGATTTTTTCAAACAGTACGCACTGTTATCATTTCACGGATAATGTGGATGCGGAACTGAAAAATCCGTACGAATTTAAAACGATTGAGTATTATCTGTTCCTGAAAAACTGGATTGATGCGGTGCAATGGCATTTGGAAGATATTATCCGTAATCCTGAAATCGACCCCAAAGAAGCATTGCTGCTGAAGCGACGCATTGACCGCTCTAACCAAGACCGCACGGATTTGGTAGAGTTGATTGACAATTATTTTCTCACGACTTATTCCGACGTAAAACCTTTGCCGGATGCGGTTATCAATACGGAAAGTCCGGCGTGGGCTATCGACCGGCTGTCGATTCTTGCGCTCAAAATTTACCACATGGAGCAGGAAGTAAACCGCACCGACGCCGCCCCTGCGCATCGCGACGCTTGTACGAAAAAACTATCGGTGCTGACGGAGCAAAAAAAAGACCTCTCGGCGGCAATTGACCGGCTGCTCTGCGATATTCAATCGGGACACAAATACATGAAAGTGTACAAACAAATGAAAATGTATAACGACCCTTCGTTAAATCCGGTTTTGTATGGCAAAAGCAAAGAATAATACGCCCTCATGCGTGCTGGCATTGCGCTTCTCGGCATTAGGCGATGTAGCAATGGTAGCGGCAACGGTGCACGAGTTTGCAGCCGCTCATCGCGACACGGTATTTATGGTCGTATCCCAGCCTTTCATGGCGCCGCTGTTTGAAGGCTCGGACAATGTATCATGTATCGTTGCCGACATTCACGGACGGTATGACGGCTTGTGGGGTTTGTGGAAGTTGTTTTTAAAATTGCGCGACTTGCGCCCCTGCATAGTAGTAGATTTACACGATGTATTGCGCACAAAAGTGCTGCGCTTTCTATTTCGCCTGACCGGCGCTAAAGTGAAAAAAATTGACAAAGGGCGCAAAGAGAAACGCCGGCTCACACGTTTGAAAAACAAACAGCTGCACCCGCTGAAAACCATGATTGAACGCTACCGCGAAACGTTGTATGCCGCAATGGGCGAACAAGCGGCAAGCGTCGCTGCAACCCCCATTAGCCGCGAACACGACGAACAGAAAGACAATATAAAAAAGTTGGGAATTGCACCGTTTGCCTACTACAAAGGCAAATGTTATCCTCCTGAACGTATGGAAAAAATCGTAGCGCATTTTGCGGCTTGCGGCGATACGGAAGTTTACCTGTTCGGAGGCGGGAAGGCGGAAGTAGACACCTTATCGGCATGGGAGAAAAAATACCCCGGCGTGGTATCTATGGCTGGAAAAATGCCGTTGGGCAACGAATTGGTAAAATTAAAAACTATGGACGTGATGTTGTCTATGGACTCGGCAAATATGCACTTGGCGTCGTTTGTAAACGTGCCTGTGGTGTCGGTGTGGGGCGCTACGCATCCGTTTGCCGGTTTCGAGGGATGGCGGCAGCGCGCCGAAAACAGCATCCAGATAGATATGTCTTGCCGTCCGTGTTCCATATTCGGCAACAAATCATGCTATCGCGGCGATTATGCGTGCATGAATATCCCCGAAGAACTCATTATTGAGCAAATAAAAAAGAACTTTTAGGAAAAGAAAAATAGCCTGACATTTGCTTTTTTAAGATAGTTTAACTATTTTTGTTGTTTATTTATCTTAAATATGCCCGTAATAGAACGTAGCGATATCGAAATCATGTCTCCTGCCGGAAGTTTTGAAGCGCTTGTCGCAGCAGGACAAGGCGGGGCTGACGCGGTATATTTCGGATTAGGCGCGTTGAATATGCGGGCGCGCTCCGCCAACAACTTCAATGAGTCCGACCTTCCGCGTATCATGGACGTTTGCCGGCAATACGGCATGCGTTCCTATCTCGCATTGAACACTATCGTATACGACGCCGAACAAGACGATATGCACCGGCTGGTTGATGCGGCAAAACAAGCCGGCGTGTCGGCTGTTATTGCTTCCGACATGTCGGTGATTGGCTACGCCCGCGCTTGCGGCTTGGAAGTGCACCTTTCAACCCAACTCAATATATCGAACGTAGAAGCCCTGCGCTTTTACGCCGCTTTCGCCGACGTTGCCGTATTGTCGCGCGAGCTGAACCTGCAGCAGGTAGCGCACATATATAATAAGGTAATACAAGAAAACATTACCGGAACGTCGGGACGTCCTGTACGGCTCGAAATGTTTTGCCATGGCGCTTTATGTATGGCGGTGTCGGGGAAATGCTACCTCAGTTTACACGAATATAATGCGTCAGCCAATCGCGGCTCGTGCTATCAGGCGTGCCGTCGCGGATATACGGTAACCGACAATGACACAGGCAGGCAGTTGGTGATGGACAACGAATACATCATGTCGCCGAAAGATTTGTGCACCATCGGTTTCTTAGACAAAATGCTGCACGCAGGCGTGCGGGTGTTGAAAATTGAAGGCAGGGCGCGGTCTGCCGATTACGTAAAAACGGTTACAAGCGCCTACAGCCGCGCCGTGCAGGCTATTATCGACGGCGCATATACGTTGCCGTTGATTGACGCGCTCACCGCATCGCTGCGCTCGGTGTTCAACCGCGGCTTTTGGGACGGCTACTACCAAGGGGCGAAATTGGGTGAATGGAGCGCATCCTACGGAAATAAATCAACGCGCGAAAAGACGTATGTGGCTAAGGCTACAAACTATTTCAGCAAGCTTGGCGTAGCCGAATTCCTGATGGAAACAGGCACGCTGCAAAAAGGCGATAACGTCGTGATTATAGGTCCTACTACGGGCGTGGTGGAAACCACCGTCGACGACGTGCGGGTAGACCTTCGTCCGGTCGCACAAATCACGAAAGGCTGCTACTTTTCCATTGCCGTACCGCAAAAAATACGGCGAGCCGATAAACTATATAAAGTAGAGGAGCGGAAATGCGTACTGTAAAAAATGAACGGCAACGCCTCCACACAGGCAGTGTGATACGTGCGCACATACTGACGGGATTAGCCGTGTGTATATCCCTCTCATTATTTGCGGCGCACCCATTCATCGACAATGCGGGGATGACGGTCGAACAGCGTTTCATACCGCCTTCAGGCTATGCGCGCACGTATGCCGACGAAACCTCGTATGCCGTATATTTACGCCGTTTGCCGTTGTTGGCAGCCGGCGTGCCGGTAAAATACTTTGACGGAACGGTGAAACCCAATCCCAATCAGAAGATATACACCGCCGTGGTCAAACTTAATATCGGTTTTGAAGATTTGCAACAAGCGCCCGAAGCCTGTATGCGCCTGCGGGGCGAATACCTTTTTGCGCAACAACAGTACGGACAAATTGCGTTCACCATAAACAGCCACAACCACGAACGGATTTCGTATGTGAAATGGATTGAAGGCTTGAAACTTGTTATCGACGGAAAGCAGCATTGGACGAAGTCGCCTACGGAAGTCGACCGCTACGCCACCTTTTGGCGATACCTCAATTTTGTATTCACGTATGCCGATAAGGAAACCCTGCTGAACGACGTACAACGCGCGTCGCTCTACGACATCAGCCCCGGCGACATGTTTATTCAGGCGGCACATTCGGGGCATGTGGTGGTCGTGGTTGACGTAGCGCAAAACCCGAAAACCGGCGACCGTGTATTCCTCTTGGCGCAGAGCTGCCAGCCGGCGCAACTGTTGCATATACTGGTTAATCCGTCCGACCCCAACCTGTCGCCGTGGTACAGCATTTCGGCAATAGAAGATAAACTCGCCACGCCCGAATTTATGTTCTACAAACGCGACCTGCACCGCTTCCACGAAAATCAGGAAACGGTTTCTTCCAAAAAATAAAAAGGAAAGTTCCGGAGATGTCTTTGAAGATTCTAAAGACATCTTTGAAGATTCCAAAGACATCTTTGAAAGTTTGGGAGACGTCTCCGAAAAGTTCAAAGTGCGAAGCGAAGCCCTCGGACGACAAAACGCTTCACCCTTTACGCTTCACGCTTCACTCTTTTTGAAGGATAATCCAGCGTATAGTGCGCACCGCGGCTTTCGTGCATGTCCTGCGCGCTTCGGATGATGAGGTACGATACTTTAATCATATTGCGCAACTCGCACAGGCTTTGGGTTAATATTGACTTCCGGTACAGGTTCTCGGTTTCCTTGAAAATAATTTCGAGGCGGTCTAACGCCCTTTTCAGGCGTAGATTGGAACGCACGATGCCCACATAGTTGCTCATAATTTGCTGCATTTCTTTATAATTCTGTGTAATCAGCACCATCTCTTCCGTATGGGTTGTGCCGCCGTAGTCCCAATCGGGAATATCGGTTTGTATGGCGTAGTCCGGCAGGTGTTGCAAACTGTGGCGCACCGCCATTTCGGCATACACGATGGCTTCCATCAACGAATTAGAGGCAAGCCGGTTTGCGCCGTGCAGCCCTGTGGACGACGTTTCGCCGATAGCATACAGGCGGCGGATGGAGCTTTGCGCATTGTCGTCCACCGTTACGCCGCCGCAGGAGTAGTGAGCCGCCGGCACTACCGGAATCATATCTTTTGTAATATCAATGCCTATGCTCAGGCATTTTTGGTAGATATTCGGAAAATGGTCTTTGACGTGTTCGGCAGGCTTGTGGGTAACGTCAAGATACACAAAATCGCTGCCGCTCAGTTTCATCTCATTGTCGATGGCGCGGGCTACAATATCGCGCGGCGCGAGCGAGCCGCGCGGGTCGTACTTCTGCATAAATTCTTCGCCGCGGGATGTTTTCAAAATAGCGCCAAACCCACGCATGGCTTCGGTTATAAGAAACGAAGGACGTTCGCCCGGATGAAACAGCGAGGTGGGATGAAATTGTATGAAACTCATGTTTTCGACCATCCCTTTCGCGCGCGACACCATCGCCACGCCGTCGCCCGTCGCTATCGGCGGATTGGTCGTCGTATGGTAAAGGTTGCCCAGCCCGCCGGTAGCCACCACCGTCGCCCGCGACGCAATCGTATAGACTTCCTGTGTCTTTAAATTAAGGATATACGCACCGAAGCACTCGATATTGCCGTCGCGGCGGCGCACCTGTTTCCCCAGATGGTGCTGCGTAAGCAAATCCACCGCAAAGTGATGTTCCAATACGTGAATCTTGGGATGCCTTTTTACTTCCGCGATGAGGGCTTTCTGGATTTCAGCCCCCGTATTGTCTTTATGATGCAATATCCGGTATTCGGAATGTCCGCCTTCGCGCGCAAGGTCGTAGCCGCCGCTTGACGTACGGTCGAAATTGACGCCCCACTGCACCAGCTGTTTTATTTGCTGCGGCGCATTAGCCACGACAAGGCGCACGGCTTCTTCGTTACACATGCCGTCGCCGCAAATCAGCGTATCCTGCACGTGTTTTTCAAAATTGTCGGGTTCATACATTACGGACGCAATGCCGCCTTGTGCAAACGACGTATTGGTCTCGTCAAGCGTCGATTTGCAAACCAAAACCACATTGGCATGGTCGGCTACTTTGAGGGCAAAACTAAGCCCTGCCATGCCTGAGCCTATTACCAAAAAATCAGTTGTGCGATTCATAATTTAATCAAACAAGTCATTATCATGTTGCATTTCTATATAAAAAACATCGTCGGGCAAGTTGGGCGCGGCGGACGCCGCTACTGCCAGCTTGTCGCACCGTTCGTTGAACGGGTTGCCGGCGTGTCCTTTTACCCATACAAATTTCACGGTGTGTTGCCGGTAGCTTTTCAAAAAACGCTGCCATAAATCGGCATTTTTCCATTTTTGAAACTTCTTTTTCTCCCATTCAAACACCCATTTTTTTTCTACCGCGTCTACGACATACGACGAGTCGCTATACACCGTAACGTTGCACTGCGCTTGCGTCAGCGCTTCAAGCCCTGCAATCACCGCCATCAGTTCCATGCGGTTGTTGGTCGTGTAGGCATACCCGCCCGAAAGTTCTTTCCGGTGGACGCCGCTCATCAATATGGTACCGTAGCCTCCCCGTCCCGGATTGCCGGAAGCAGCGCCGTCTGTATATATTGTTACATTTGCCACGTGCGACGGCTATTTTCCGGCATCTGCCGATTTTCCGGCATTTGCATGAAGTTCGTTATATTGTTTTCGATTTTTGAAAATATCGCAGGCGGTAAACAGCGCGGTGCGAAACGAATCGGGCGATGCTTTGTCCGCTCCGGCAATGTCGTAGCCTACGCCGTGGGCGGGCGAGGTGCGGATATAAGGCAGTCCTGCGGTATAGTTTACGCCCGAATTAAAGCACAATGCTTTGAACGGAATTAACCCTTGGTCGTGATACATTGCCAGAATCGCGTCGAAGCGGCGGTACGAAGTCGAACCGAAGAATCCGTCGGCAGGATAGGGTCCGAAAGCGATGATGTTCTTTTTGCTTGCTTCGATGATTGCCGGATTAATGATTTCTTCTTCTTCTTTGCCCAGCAGCCCGCGGTCGCCGGCGTGAGGGTTAAGCCCCAGCAGTGCAATGCGCGGACGGCGTATGCCGAAATCGCGAACGAGCGTTTGATTCAGCAATTCCAGCTTTCCTAAAATCTGTGCTTTCGACAACCGCGCCGACACTTCCGACAAGGGTATATGCCCTGTTGCCACACCTACTTTCATCGCATCGCCGGCGAGCAGCATCAAATGTTCTTTTACGCCGAAAGCCGCCGATAAATATTCGGTATGTCCGGGGAATTTGAAACGGCTGCTTTGCATGGTATGTTTGTTGAATGGTGCGGTTACCAGCACGTCAATCTTACCGCTTTTGAGGTCGGCAACCGCCGCTTCGAGCGAACGCAGGGCAATCTGCGCAGCTTCTTCCGTCGGTTTGCCCGGTTCTACGTGCACCTCTTCGGTAATGCAGTTTACGATATTTGCCCGTTTCGTATGAATATCCGACGCATTGTTAATATTGTTCAGGCTAACGTTTTCTAACGACGAAATCGTTTTCCGGTAAAAGGAAGCAATGCGCGACGAGCCGTAAATAACAGGCGTGCAAAAATCAAGGATGCGGTTGTCGGCAAGGGTTTTCAGAATAACTTCATAGCCTACGCCGTTAATGTCGCCGTGTGTGATGCCAATGCGGATTTTTTGTTCAATCATAAAATTGGTATTATAAAATACAAAGGTAGTAAAAAAAAGTGATTAGGCGATTAAGATGTTAAGTGATTAAGATTGAATGTAGCGAGGCGAAGTCCTCAAAATAAGCTCCCCAAACATCTTCGGGGATTGGAGGGGATATTTATCATTCCCCCCTTTTCCCTCTTTCTCCATAAAAATTATTATCTTTGCACCTTATAATATTAACACATTTATTTTACGTATGAAAACATTATTGAACAACATCCTGATGTGTGGTATCCTTTGGACGTTTGCTTTCAGCGAACTGAGGGCGGCAAACAACATTGAATCTATCGCGGAACGGTTTATTAACGAAGCGCCGGTCTTGATACATATCGGCAAACGCGACACCTTGCGGTTTGTGAAAGAAGGCGGCGTTTTCGTAGCCCGCCGGGGCGATTTCGAGGCGACGGTGAAAGTAGAGCAGCTAACTTCTGTTGCCGGTAAGCGTTGGATAATCAGTTTTAGGAACAAAGGCAATCAGCCGATTGACAGCATCAACATTATTCCGCTTTACCAGATTGTCGGCATCAATGATAAAATGGTTGACCAGCCTACCGTACGGTGGTTTAGCGGCAGTATCTGGAGGGACGCCCAATATCCGCCGATCGCTTTTGTGGAACACGAAAAACGGTTTCTGACAAATAACAATTGCGCTTCGTGGGGCGAAGGCGGCATCGGGACATTTGAGCCGGTGCTTGAAATCAGCAGCCTCTCGTCGCGCGAATATATTCCCGCGCTGCAATTTTCCCTGCGTTCGGGCGAAAAGAAAGTCGGTTGCACCGTATTGTTCGAGTGGAGCAGCACATGGAAGGCAAGCGCTACATGGATGCACATCACCGACGACAGCCCTCCGTCCGCATCCGATTTTTTACTTAAAGCGAGTTATGGTCTTACAAATATAAGTCTTGAACCTTACGAATCGCTTGAAGTCCCGCCGGTGCATGTCCTCTATTCCTGCGGCGCAGACTGGAATGTTTTCACGAATGATATTCATAAATATATATTGACCGAAATAGCGCCGTCGCTCAAAGGTGCGCCTTCGGCGTTGCCTGTGTCGTACGACCACTGGTTTGGCATAGGCGAAAAAATTGATGAAGAACTGCTGAAGCGCGAAGCCGATAAGGCAGCCGAAATCGGTTGCGAATATTTTTGCGTCGATGCGGGCTGGTCTGTTCCGATTTGGGGGTCGGCGGTGATAGATTCAACCAAGTTTCCGCGCGGTCTGGGCGGATTAGCCGATTATGTCCGTTCAAAAGGCATGCGGTTCGGATTATGGAATTCATTGGAAAGCGGACGTACCGACTTCTGGAAACCGGATATTCAACAATTCCATACCGAGAAGATGGAAGAATGGGTGAAAGATTTGGGCGTAGAATGGATACGTCTTGAGGGAGGCGGTTATCCGTCGGGGAAAAATGCGTTGATGGCTCACAAAGCGATGCACGAAGAAATTTACGGAAAATTCATCCGCAACCATCCGGGTTTTTACATCGAAGGTTGTCAGGGAGGAGGCACGCGCTTAGATTTGAATATGATTCGCACTACGCACGGCACTTGGATCAGCGACCATACCGGCGCTCCCGACGTTACCCGTTACTATCAGACCGGCGCTTTGCGCATATTTCCTGCCCGTTTCCTGAATATGGCAGTCGAAACTTTTAAACCGACAGCCGACAGTTCGGCTAACGGACATTATATCCTTAGCCGTATGGCAGCCGTATTGTCGTTCGACGGAGATATTGCCCAATGGAGCGACGAAGCTACAAAACGTGCCAGAAAATATGTGGATATTTACAAAGAAACACGTGAATACAAAGAACAACCTGTTTTCTTCCCGTTTCCGCAACCGCGCAACGATTCCGACTGGGACGCTGTGGTGTATGGCGACGGAACAGGCAAAGCGCAGTTGCTTTTCGTGTACCGGATGGAGGGCGAGGAAGAACAATTTATTAAAATTCCGGACGCACCCGGAAAATGGGAATTGCTGATTGATAATGGCGGCGCACGGATAAAGAAAGAAAAATCAGGCTACCGGATTGCGCTCAACCGTAACAGCTCAGCCCTCTGGATAAGAAAGGTGAAGCGTTAAGGGTAAAGGGTGAAGCAACCTTCGGGCGACATAACGCTTCACGCTTAACACTTCACTCTTTACTCTTTACCCTTAACACTTCACCCTTCACAAAACTACACCGGATCAACATCTGCAATAATATCCAGCCCGCTCCATCCTTTGTGGGTGCGGAGTTGGTCAAATTGCTGCCACAGGTATTTTTTCAGTTCGGGCAGTGAATCCTGCTTGTGTGTACGAATCCAAAAGGAGAGAATGTATTTGCGTTGTATGCGCTGCACGGCGGGTTCAAAAGGTCCGAAAAGACGGCTGCCCAGCGCAGCGGCGGTGTTGTGGCGGAACGCGGCGGCGGCGGCTTGCAATACATCGGCGGCGGTGTGTTTAAAGTTTATTCCTATCATGCGGACGTAGGGCGGAAAGTCAAATTCGCGCCGTTCGGTGAGTTGCCGGTTGAACAGGGCGTTGTAGTCATATTGCTGTACAAAGCGAATCACGGGGTTGTCGGGCTGAGCGGTTTGGATAATCACGCGCCCTTGCCGTTCTTTCCGTCCTGCGCGCCCGCTCACTTGCGTCAATAGCTGAAAGCTGCGCTCGTGGGCGCGGAAATCAGGGAAGTTGAGCAGGTTGTCGGCATTGAGGATGCCTACCAGACTGACGCGGCTGAAGTCAAGCCCTTTGGTAATCATTTGCGTGCCGATGAGTATATCTTTTTCGCCTGTTTCAAAATCGGAAATGATGTGTTGGTAGGCATGTTTTGCCTGCGTCGTATCCATATCGAGGCGGGCGAGGCGGGCGTCGGGGAAATGTCGTTGCAGTTCTTCTTCAATCTTTTCAGTGCCGAAGCCTTTGGTTTGGATGTGCGTACTGCGGCAAGCAGGACATTCGCCCGACGGACGTTCGGTGTAGCCGCAATAATGGCACAGCAGCAGATGTTTGTGCTTGTGGTAAGTGAGGCTCACGCTGCAATGCTTGCACTGCGGGATGTAGCCGCAACCGGCGCATTGCACAAACGGCGAAAACCCGCGGCGGTTTTGGAATAAAATAACCTGTTCGCGACGGGCTAATGCGTCGCCGACGGCTGTCAGCAGAGGTTGCGAAAACAGCCCGCTCATTTGCTTTTTCTTTCCCATACGGATGCTGTCCACTATTTCGATGGCGGGCAGTTGCACGTCGTGGAAGCGTTCCGTAAGGTTCACCAATCCGAATTTCCCGCTCATGGCGTTGTAGTACGTTTCTACGGCAGGCGTGGCAGTGCCGAGCAATACTTTTGCACCGTGCCGGGTAGCCAGCACAATGGCGGTGTCGCGGGCATGGTAGCGCGGCGCGGGGTCTATTTGCTTAAACGTCGTTTCGTGCTCCTCATCAACAATCACCAGCCCAAGGTTGACGAACGGCAGCAGCACGGCAGACCGCACGCCCAATACGATTTGCAGCGAGCCGCCGCCGTCGCCGAACGTCCGCACGGCGTTGTATATATCGAGCCGTTCCCTGTCGCTGTGCTTGGAATGATATACGCCCACCGCCGCGCCGAATATCTGCTGCAGCCGTTTGATGAGTTGCGTCGTGAGGGCTATTTCCGGCACTAAATACAGCGCCTGTTTGCCCTGTCGCAGCGTTTCTGTAATCAGGTGGGCATAAATTTCCGTTTTGCCCGATGCGGTAACGCCGTGCAGCAGCACCACATCTTTGGCGCGCCACTGTTGGTTGATTTCTTCATAAGCCTGCTGTTGCGCTGCCGAGAGCGCCGGCAGTTCTTGGGAGGAAGCTGCCGAGAGCGCCGTCGGCTTTGCCTTGCGCGGTTTACACTCTTTGCGAAACACGCTTGGAAGCGCCGCCACCATCACATCGCCGAGCGTACACATATAGTACGACGCTATCCACTCCCACAACGCCAACTGTCCGGCTGTAACCATCGGCACACTGTCCGCTACGTCCGTCAGCGGTTTTATCTCAAACCCCGCCGGCGCTTCGTTTCTCAGGGCATACACTACGCCGCGGTATGCTTTCCGCCCTACTTCCGCCGTAACCCTCATGCCCGGCTGTATGCAACCGGCAAAGGCTTCGGGTACGGCATACGTGAATGGATGCGGCAAGGCAAGCGGAAGAATGACGTCAACGTATTCCATACACCGCCGTCAATTAAAAGATAATTCCTGCGCGGACGCCGATGCTTTGCGCCTTCACTGCGCCGCCGTCCATAACGCTTGTGATGCTTCGCAGGTACGAGGGACCGACGTGGAGGTACACGTCCTGCCCGATGTGGTATTGCATACTGAATATGGCTTGATAGAACGGCGCGAATACCGTCGTCGCTTCGTCGTTTATCGCCCCGTATTGCCCGATGCTGAGCGCGCCCGCCGCGCCCAACTGCAGGTTGAATTGTATGTTCCGTTTCAACGGCGTAGTCAGCGCTATGCCGAGCGGCAGCGCGAAGTACTGCAGGCGGTACCGCTCGGCAGGGTTGCTGCCGGACGATATATACCCGCCTTCGTTCAGTAAGCTCAGCCCGAAATACAAGCCGAACCACTGCCGAAGGTATTTCAACGATTGTAGATTGAGGTGTACGCCAAACCTTGCCGCGCCTGCCTCGTAGGGCGGTTGGGGCAGCAGCTGCCCCCACGAAGATTCTGCCGAAATGCCGAAATACATTCGCCGCGTATCTTGCGCCTGTGCGGCGGCGGCGGCAATAGGAATAATACACAGCAAGAGCAATATTTTTCTTATCATTCCGCTCCTTTACATCACGTAACTGCCGCTTATCGACTGGTAATTGTACACCTTGTCGATAAGTTCGGCAAACAGTTCGGCTATTGAAATTACTTTGATTTTTGACACATCCGCATTTTTATCGGGGCGCAGCGGAATGGTGTCGGTGATAATCACTTCTTTGATGCACGACCGCGCGATGCGTTCGTATGCCGGACCCGAAAGCAGGGCATGCGTAGCCATGACGCGGATGCTCAACGCGCCTTTTTCCGTCAGCATATCGGCGGCTTTCGACACCGTGCCTGCCGTGTCAATCATATCGTCAAGAATAAGGATATTGCGCCCTTCCACATCGCCGATAGCCGTCATTTCGCCCACGACGTTGGCTTTTTCGCGCGATTTGTGGCATATAATCATCGGGCAGGCAAGCAAGCGGGCGTAGGCGTTCACGCGCTTCGCACCGCCCATGTCGGGCGCGGCTACCGAGAGGTTTTCTATTTTCAGGCTTTTCACATAAGGCAGGAATATCATGCTGGCATACACGTGGTCTACCGGAAAATCAAAGAATCCTTGTATCTGGTCGGCATGCAGGTCAGCCGTCATCACGCGGTCGCAGCCGGCGGCAGCCAGCAGGTTTGCCACCAACTTTGCACCGATGGATACGCGCGGACGGTCTTTGCGGTCTTGCCGCGCCCAGCCGAAGTAGGGCATCACGGCAATCACTTTGTATGCCGACGCCCGCCGCGCCGCATCAATCATCAACAGCAGTTCAAACAGGTTGTCGATAGGCGGAAAGGTCGATTGCACGATAAACACGGTGCAACCCCGTACGCTTTCGTCAAAAGCAGGTTGAAATTCGCCGTCGCTGAACTCGGTAACCAATGATTTGCCCAAGTCCGTGCCTAAAGATTTGGCAATGCGCTCTGCCAAATAACGCGACGACCGGCAAGAAAAGATTTTAATTTTGTGCTCGGAAGAATACATGGAATGTGAATTTATACGGTGCAAATGTATCAAAACATATTTAATTTACCAAAAAAATATATCATCGTGGTGAGATTAAGTAATTAAGTGATTAGGCGATTAAGCGATTAGGAGGGCTTCGCCGTGCGCGTTTATGTTTAAAAAAAAAGTTTTTTCTTGTATTATATTAAAAAATAATTACTATATTTGCACCAACTTTATCGAATTAGTAATATTTATTTAATGAAACTTGTTGCCGCATATCCTTTTCAATCTCCGTGTGCAGGCTTTCGCCCGCGCCGCGCCCGGCGTTTTCCGGCGGCTGACGGATATATAGGCGCTTACCCCTCCCCCGCTGCAACTCAGCAAGTTGCAAAAATTTATCCTCTTCGTGCGCTGCTGCTTCACGGCTTCGCCCGCACGGCACATATATGCGTAAAGGTATCATCTCCTCCTGCGGATGTGAACTCCGCCGGAGTTCAAACGGAGGGAGCATGACGGCTTTTGGATTATCTATAAGATATAATGAGCCGTTTCGGGTCGCTACGAAACCCCTTCGGGACGCTACGAAGCCTCTTCGGGACGCTACGAAGCCCCTTCGGGACGCTACGAAGCCCCTTCGGGACGCTACGAAGCTCCTTCGGGACGCTACGAAGCCCCTTCGGGACGCTACGAAGCCTCTTCGGGTCGCTACGAAGCCTCTTCGGGTCGCTACGAAGCCTCTTCGGGACGCTACGAAGCTCCTTCGGGTCGCTACGAAGCCCCTTCGGGTCGCTACGAAGCTCCTTCGGGTCGCTACGAAGCCCTTTCGGGTCGCTACGAAATTCCTTTTCACAGATATAACAAATTCTATTTTCTATAAAATTTAAAATAAGAGATTATGACAAAAGCAAAGTATCCACTCTTTCCAGAGAAGATTGCCGACCAAGTTGGCGACCTTCACACGAAGTTTAATTATTTGGACACCCCGCCGACTAAAGAGCGGCTGGGCATCTCGGACGAGGTTGTCGGAGAGTTGTCGGTGGAAGTGAACGCCGTGGATTCGGCGTACGCGCGGACTATCGACACCGACCACCGGACGAAGCTCGACACCATTGCGCTGCACGAAGCGATAGGCTCGGCGCATGAGTTGTTCCGCAAGTATCTCGAATTTTATGTGGCGCGCAACAAGGCGGCGACGGAGGGCGACTTCGAGGCGCTGCACGTGCCCATGCCCGGCAAGAGCGACCCGCTGCCTGTACCGCATCATCCGCCGGGGCTGCGGCATCTGACGTCGTCCAACATGGAGGTGGTTGCCGCGTTTTTTAACGCCGACACGAACGCCGACGGCAAGCCCGAAGGCGCTTACGGCATGGAAACCTACTACAAGCTCGGCGGCGAAGAGCCAACCGAAATAGGCGAACTCACCGAACGCGCGATGGCTACGGCGTCGCCCCTGCGCCTGCAGTTTGAGTTTGAAGACCAGATGAAGGTGCTGTATCTCGCTTTCCGGTGGGTGGGCACGCGCGGCGACTACGGCTCTTGGACAGGGATTTTTAAAATAAATGTAACGAGGTAGTTGAAGTGTTGAATCGACTTAATTGACAGAAACGATTAAGCAGTTCAACAATTCAACGATTAAACAAACAAAACACTTAAACAAACTATAAATAAATTTTTTACTGTCCGTTGTATTAAAGAATAAATATCGTAATTTTTGGCTTTAATAATAGAAGGGAGGCGCGTGAGCGCCTCTTTTCGTTTTTTTTAAAGAAGCCCCGCAATCCCCGTTTTGCCATGTACGGAAAAATGGTTATATTTGTGGCTTAAAAATTGTGTATGATGAAGAAAATTATTGTCATTTTTTCGATTTGCCTGCTGTTTGCCGGAGGAATAAACGCGCAGGACATTAAGCTCCCTGCTCCGCAAACCACCGGCGGGATGCCGTTGATGGAAGCGTTGAGCAAACGCCAAACGACGCGCACGTTCAGCAACCGCGACGTAGACCGCCAGACGTTGTCGAACCTCCTGTGGTCGGCTAACGGCTTCAACCGCCCCGACCGGCGCACTGCGCCTACGGCTCGCGACCGGCAGGAACTGGAACTCTACGTCGCCCTGTCGACAGGGCTTTACTGGTACGACGCCAAAGCCCATACGTTGGTGCAAAAAAGCAAGAAGGACATCCGGGCGCTCACCGGACAGCAGGATTTCGTAGGCGTTGCGCCCGTGAACATCGTCATCGTAGGCGACACCAAGAAGCAGGATGTGGAGAAATATTATTACCTCGACTGCGGATATGTGTCCCAAAACATCTATCTCTTTTGCGCCTCTGCCGGTTTGATTACGGTAGCACGGGGCTTGTTCGATGCGCCCGCATTGAGCAAAGCGCTCGAATTGCCGCGCACGCACGCCATCGTGTTGACGCAAACCGTAGGTTATTCAAAATAGTCGTAACATTTAACCCTCGTATCATGTTTGATGCTTTTGTAAATCGGCATAACGGCGTGCGTGAAGCCGATATTGACTACATGCTGCGCGCCATTGGCGCAAGTTCGTTAGACGAATTGATTGACCAAACCATTCCGAAAAATATCAGGCTGACGTCGCCGTTGGCATTGGATGCGCCGGTAAGCGAATACGAATACCTGAACCGGATAAGGCGTATTGCGTCAAAAAACAAACTCGTCCGTTCGTTCATCGGAATGGGGTGGTACGGCACGGCGGCGCTGCCCGTGGTGTTGCGCAACGTCTTTGAAAATCCGTCGTGGTACACGTCGTACACGCCCTATCAGTCCGAAATTTCGCAAGGGCGGCTGGAGGCTTTGCTGAATTTCCAGACTATGACGTCGAGCCTCACGGGGTTTCCGGTATCCAACTGCTCGCTGCTCGACGAGGCTACCGCCGCCGCCGAAGCCATGCGTATGATGTTTGAACTGCGCAGCCGCGAGGCGGTGAAAGCGGGCAGGAACATCCTGTTTGCCGATGAAAACATGTTTCCGCAGAATCTGGACGTGCTGCACACGCGCGCCGCGCCGTTGGGCATCGAAATCGTAACAGGAAAGTATGGCGACTATGTGTTTGATGAAAAATGTTTCGGCGCAATCGTGCAATATCCTGCTGCCAACGGCGACGTGCGCGACTATTCGGCGTTTTGCGGCGAGGCGCACAGCCGGCAGATTTTGGTTACCGCCGTCTGCGATATTCTATCATTAGCCTTGCTGAAAGAGCCGGCGGCGTGGGGCGCAGACGTGGCGGTGGGCAGTACGCAGCGTTTCGGTATCCCGATGGGTTTCGGCGGACCGGCGGCGGCTTATTTCGCTACGAAAGACGCGTACAAACGCAGTATGCCCGGTCGCATCATCGGCATGTCGATAGACAGGCTCGGCAAGCCTGCATTGCGCATGGCGCTGCAAACGCGCGAACAACATATCAAGCGCGAAAAAGCAACGTCCAATATTTGCACCGCCACGGCGTTGTCGGCTATCATGGCAGGGATGTATGCCGTGTACCACGGCGCCGAAGGCTTGCAGCGCATAGCCGCGCATAGCCGGAAATATGCCGTCATCATCGCCGGACGGCTCAAAGCGGCGGGATATGCGTTGGCGACAGCGCAGTTTTTTGATACAATTGAAGTGCAGAATGTGGATGCCAACACGCTTCGCGAAAAAGCGCTGGCGGCGGGCATGAATTTCTTCTATCCGACCGAACGCAGCGTCCGTATAAGTTTTGACGAAATCACGACCTGCGATGAAGCGGCGGCTATCATGAACGTCTTCGGGTTGCCACAATGCACGGACGACGACTGCCGTCCGGCGGCTGCCTTGCCCCCATTGCCTCAACCGCTGCAACGCACGACGCCGGCGCTTACCGAAAAAGTATTTCAACACTACCGTTCGGAAACCGAAATGATGCGCTACATCAAGAAACTCGAACGGCGCGACATATCGCTGACCCAGTCGATGATTTCGTTGGGGTCGTGTACCATGAAACTCAATGCGGCGGTGGAAATGTTGCCGCTGAGTTTCCCCGAATTTTGCCACATACACCCTTATGCGCCGTCAGACCAAGCGGCAGGCTACTTGCAATTAATTGAAGAACTGGAGCGCGATTTGGCTACGATTACCGGTTTCGACGCGGTATCGTTGCAGCCCAATTCCGGCGCGGCAGGCGAATATACCGGATTGATGATTATACGCGCCTACCACAATGCCAACGGCGCAGCACACCGCAACACGGCGCTGATTCCTACGTCGGCGCACGGCACGAATCCGGCAAGCGCAGTCATGGCGGGCATGAACGTAGTAACGGTAGGATGCGATGCACACGGAAATATCAACATAGACGAGCTGCGCGAAAAAGCGGCGCTGCACAAGGACAATTTGGCGTGTATGATGATTACTTATCCCTCTACGCACGGCGTATTTGAAAGCCGCGTGAAAGAAATTACGGATATTATTCATGCACACGGCGGACTTGTATTCATGGACGGCGCAAACATGAACGCGCAGGTAGGCTTTACCAACCCCGGATTTATCGGCGCGGACGTATGCCACCTGAATTTACATAAAACGTTTGCCATGCCGCACGGCGGCGGCGGTCCGGGCGTAGGACCGGTGGCGGTGGCAAAACATTTAACGCCTTTTCTTCCGTCGCACCGCGTGGTGCACACAGGCGGCGAAAAAGGCATCTCTGCCGTGTCGGCTGCGCCGTATGGGAGCGCGATGCTTTTGCCGGTGTCGCACGCATACATTAAACTGCTGGGCGCCGAAGGGCTTTCGCGCGCTACGGCGGTGGCAATACTTAATGCCAACTACATGTCGGCGCGTTTGAACCCGCACTACCGCACACTCTTTACCGGCGAAAACGGACGCGTAGCGCACGAGTGCATCATTGACTTGCAGCACTTCAAAAAAGAATACGGCGTAGACGCCGCCGATGTGGCAAAACGCTTGATGGATTTCGGATTTCATGCCCCTACACTGTCGTTCCCCGTACACGAAACATTGATGATAGAGCCTACCGAAAGCGAGCCGAAAGCCGAACTCGACCGTTTGGTCGAAGCCCTGCTGGCGATTAAAGCCGAATGTGAAGCCATCAAAAACGGCAACGCCGACGCGGCAGACAATCCGTTAAAAATGTCGCCGCACACGGCGGAAGAAGTGACTGCCGACGCATGGACGCACCCCTACCCGCGTACGCAGGCGGCTTACCCGCTACCGTGGGTTGCCGATAATAAATTCTGGGCGCACGTAGCCCGCGTGGACAACGGCTATGGCGACAGAAATCTGTGCAGTTGCAGTAAATAATCCCGACCGAAAGAAACGCTTACTTTAATGTTTGATTAATAGAAATTATTTGATATATCTTCATTTCGTTTTTTCATATCAATTATTTTTCGTATCTTTGTGTTTTAAATGTATTTTAAATTAATAAAATAGACCTATGCCTACAACCAATATTATGCGTAATCGTTTGGCGCTCTATCGCGAGCCGCAACGAGTACAAGCGATGGGGCTTTATCCTTACTTTAGAGCTATTGAATCCGAGCAGGACGCCGAAGTCTGGATAGATGGAAAGAAGGTGCTGATGTTCGGTTCAAACAGCTACTTGGGATTAACGAATCACCCGAAAGTGAAAGAAGCGGCGATTGCCGCTATCAAAAAATACGGCTCAGGCTGCGCCGGCTCGCGCTACCTGAATGGGACGTTGGACATCCACCTTGAGTTGGAAGAAAAACTGGCTGACTTTGTCGGAAAAGACGGCGCACTGGTGTACAGCACCGGCTTTCAATCGAACCTCGGAGCTATCCCCACCGTAACGTCGCGCAACGACTATATCATCCTCGACGAATTAGACCATGCGTCTATTATCGAAGGCGCACGGCTCTCGTTTGCAAAAACACTAAAATTTAAACACAACGACATGCAATCGCTGGAAAAAATATTGCAGCGTTGTGAACCCGACGTCGTGAAATTGATTGTCGTAGACGGCATCTTCAGCATGGAAGGCGACATCATCAACTTGCCGGACGTGGTGCGGCTCGCCAAACAATACAACGCCAACATCATGGTAGACGACGCCCACTCGTTCGGCGTTGTCGGCAAACAAGGGCGCGGCGTGGCGTCCCACTTCGGATTAACGGACGACGTGGACATCATCATGGGCACGTTCAGCAAATCGCTGGCGTCTATCGGCGGCTTTCTCGCAGCAGACAAAGACACCATCAACTTCATCAAACACACCTCGCGCTCGCTTATTTTCAGCGCCAGCGCTACGCCTGCCGCTACAGCCAGTGCATTGGCGGCGCTCGAAATCATAAAAACAGAACCGGAACGGATTGAACAGCTGTGGAAAAATACCGGCTACGCACTCAACGCATTCCGCACGCTGGGCTTCGACGTAGGACACTCGTGCACGCCCATTATCCCGATTATGATTCGCGACAACGACAAAACATTCCTTATCACAAAAATGCTGATGGAAGACGGCATCTTTGTAAACCCTGTGGTGCAACCGGCGGTACCGAACGACTCGACGCTCGTCCGGTTCTCGCTCATGGCTACGCACACACAGCAACAAGTAGAAACGGCAATCGAAAAAATTGCCGCCGCCGCCCGTAAATTAGACATCATTCCATAGCGGTTTTACCAAGTAATACACATTACGATGATAAGCATCAAAGAGGTAAATACACGCAAAGAACTAAAGCAATTTATTAAATTTCCTTTTGAACTCTACAAAGGGCATCCGCAGTGGGTTCCGCCATTGATTGCCGACGAAGAACGCACGCTGCGCAGCGACGTCAACCCGTCGTTTGAAACGTGCGAAGCCGCATACTTCCTCGCCTACAAAAACGGCAAAATCGCAGGACGCATCGCAGGCATCATCAACCACCGGGCAAATGAAAAATGGCACAACAAGCTCGCACGCTTCGGATGGATGGACTTCGTGGACGACGGCGACGTATCGGGCGCACTGCTCCAAGCCGTAGAACAATGGGCGAAAAGCAAAGGCATGCAAGGCGTACACGGACCTATGGGCTTCACCGACTTCGACTCCGAAGGCATGCTCGTAGAAGGATTCCAGCACGTGCCGCCCATCATCAGCCCCTACAACTACCCGTACTACCCGCAGCACCTCGAACAGCACGGCTACGGGAAATCCGTCGACTGGCTGCAATACCGCTTCAACGCCTCGCAGCCTGTGCCCGAAAAAGTAGAACGCATCAACAACCTCATCGTACAAAAATACAACCTGCGCGTCTGCGTATTCAAAAAAAGAAAAGAAGTCGTAGCGCACGCCGCCCGGCTGTTCGACACAATCAACGCCGCATGGGAAAACATCTACGGCTCATCGCAGCTAAGCAAAAAACAAATCGGATACTACATCAAAGCCTACATCTCGTTCATGCGCCCCGAATTAGTCTGCTTCGTACTCGACGAAAACGATACGGTGGTAGGCTTCGGACTCAGCATGCCTACCCTGTCGCGCGCCTTCCAAAAAGCAAAAGGCAAGCTCTTCCCCTTCGGATTTATACACATCCTGAAAGCCCTGCGCAACTACTCCGAAATCGACCTGTACTTCAACGGCGTACTGCCCGAATGGCACAACCGCGGCATCCACTCGCTATACTACGTAACGATGAACAAAGAATACATCAAACACCGCGTGAAAGTCGCCATCTCGTCCTCGCAGCTCGAAACCAACACCAACGCCATAGGCATCTGGGATAACTACGAAAAAGAATTTCTGTTCCGCACACGCTGCTACATCAAAGAAAATATATAACCGTTATAAAAAAAACCATCATGACAGACAAACTAATCATAGGAGTAGCCACCGATCATGCCGGATACGCATGCAAAGAAATCGTCCGGAAATATTTAAACCGCCAAGGCTTTTCGGCACACGACTTCGGTTGCTTCTCGACCGAGAGCGCCGACTACCCCGACACGGCGCACCCGTTAGCCGAAGCCCTGCAACGCCACGCGATAAGCGCCGGCTTCGCCTTCTGCGGCACGGGCAACGGCATGGCAATGGCGCTCAACCGCCACCGCGGCATACGCGCCGGCATCGCATGGACGCCCGAACTGTCGGAAGTAATCCGCAGCCACAACAACGCCAACATCTGCGTCATCCCCGCCCGCTACATCGAAGCCGACGAACTGTTAGTCATCGTCGAAACCTTCCTGCAAACCGACTTCGAGGGCGGACGGCACTTGCGCCGCATCGAAAAAATCGACATCTAACGACAAATCACTCCGCCGAAATGAAAATCATCCGCAAAAAAAGCCAAGACGTTTAATCTTGGCATTCCTTTTATCCATAGCGGTTATCATCCGCCCATACTCTCCTTAGGGGATTTGAGGGCTTTCATTCAAACCGAAATATACTACTCCGAACAGTCCGGCATTCCAGCCTTGCAGGATAAATCCGAGGTTTTCGCCGGTGAGGCTGTTGAGGTGTTCGTTGGGCGACCAGTCGCCGGAATTGACCAAGTCGGCAAGGGCAACGGTTTTAATCAATTTCACGGCTTCGTCTTTGCGCCCTATCTGTATGCGCGCCCAGCAGTCCATGAAACTCAGCCATGGCCACACGCCGCCGTTGTGGTAGGTTGCCGATTTATAGCCCCATTCGGACGGATAGTAAGGCGTAGTTTCGGCAATGCCGTACGCCGTGAGGCTTTGCGTATTGAGCGCATGGGTTATTTTTTCGGCACGGTCGCGAGGCACTACGTCGTACAACACGCCTATCATTTGGTCTTGCAGCAGGTGGGTGTTCACGCTTCCGTCGTTCCATCGCTGGCAGTAGTAGTTGCCGTTCCATAACCCGCCTTCGTCTGTCGGTTTGTTGAGAAAAGCGTAGCCTTTGTCGTAAGCTTTGCGGTATTTTTGAGCCGCTTCGTGGTCGTTCATCTCACTGCTCAGCGCCGCCATGCGGTTGAGCGCGGCAAGATATACCATGCCCGAAAACGGCGAATATTTACGTCCCTGTACGCCGAGCACATCTTTCCAGTCGCCCCAAAACGATACTTGCACCGGCAGTCCGTCGCCGTCCGTGTCGCGCGTGATGAGCCAGTCCATAGCTTTTTTCAGCGGCTGCCACCATGCGGCAAGGGCTTCCCGGTCGTGATGATAGTTGTAGTAGCGTATGGCGCGAAGGATAAAAAATGCGTTGATGTCCAAATCGTCATGACGTTCTATCAGCGGAAGAATAGTAGTGGGTATTTTCCCCGACGGCTGTTCCCATGCCGCGCTTTCGTCAATCATTTTGCGTTCCGCATCTTTGAATAATACCAGATGCAGCCACGACGTCCAGTAGCTGTCGCGCTGATTCAATTCGCAATATCCCATAGTCAGTATTTCGTCGTTTTTCGTACACTTGGTAAGCGAAATACCCGGAATGATATACCAATGGAGGTATTTATCCAGTTCCGCGTCGCCGGTTTGCGGAATGGCGGCGCTGAACGTGGCGGTTTTTTCTTTCAGCGTGTCCCATGAATGGTGTGCATGTTCGGTTACTTCTGCTACCGACGCAAATTGCTTTGCGCTCACCCAACTTTCATCATAAAACGCCAACGCAATGTGCAGTGTTTTCTGTTCGCCCGCCTGCAAGGATATAGACACCGTGAGTTCGTCGTTTTGCCATTGCGTTTCGCCGTTGCACGACAATAAAAATTCTTCATCGGCAACGCCCGAAAGCCCTGCGTTGTTCCACGCATGGAGGGCTGCTGTTTCTACAGAATCGGGGACGACGCGCACGGTGAATGTTTCCTGTTTTTTTGTAGGATTCGTGCATGTCATTTCAAGCATGATTACCGGCAACGCCGATGTTTCAACCTCGTTTACGGCTAATGGACAAAACGTCTGTATCGCAATAGTAGCATCGATAATGGGTGATTTATAATACGTGTTGTTCACGAATGGAAACGTACGTTGCACGTCTTTCTTCTTAAAATCGGAAAACGAATGTTTTTTGCCGTCTTTTTCCACAAAGAACTGTACGCGCCCTTTGTTTTGCAGCCAGTCGCCGAGCGTACCGGTGTTTTGCAGGATTTTACCGTACAAGTCGCCGTTTTCGCCGACATTTGCCGTAAGCGCAAAGTTGGCTACCGGATAGCCGTCAATTTTGTTCTCCGCCGTCGCGTTTTGTGTTTCTGTTGTAGCGCAGCCGAGCATTAAAAATGCACAGGCTGATAACCAATATTTCTTCATTGCAGTTGTTTTTTTAATGATTAAAAATAGCCTTCTTCCATCAGTGCAATAAAGCTGAGCAATGCACCCCAATGATAAAATTTGTCGCTGCTTCCTACGTCGTCGCCCGTACCGGTTACGGCGCTGTAGTTTTCAAACACGTAGCCGTCGCTCATCCAGCTTTTCAGCAGCAGGTCTTTCGATTTTCCAGCCAGCGCTTTCCGGGCTTCGGGCAGGTCGTAGTTGCGCAGCCCCATATACACGAGAAAATTGAGCGGCGCCCAAATACGTCCGCGCCAATATGCGTTGTCGTGGAATGCGGGGTCGTTGCGCGGCGTAGTGGGGATTACCCATTCGCCCCAAAATTCGTCGGGATTGAGCAGATGTTCGTTTACCATGCGCTCGGCTTGAGCCTGAGTAGGCGCTTGGGCAAGCATCGGATAGAAATTGGTAGGCGAAATACGCCGGTTCAGCGTTTTGGTATCAATGTGGCGGTTGTAGTAGAATCCGAGGGAGTCGTCCCACAGGTCGGCAAGGTTTTTGCGATACTGGTCGCCGCGGCGGCGCAGTTCGTCAGCCTCTTTCGTGCGTCCGAGTTCGGCGGCTATTTTCGCCAAGATGTCGCAATCCATTACATACAGACCCGACAATCCGGCGTCGTTGAGTTTCTGTATATGCCGTACGTTGTCGAAAGGCACGTCGTCATACATGTGCGAGTTGTCAAGTCCCGATTCGTATGCGCCGCCTTGGGTATTGTTCACGTCCATGAGTTCCCAATAGCAATACATGGAAGGTTCGAACGGCGTACTTCCCCAGCACAGCAATCCGTCGGCACGACGGGCTTTGTCCCACCAGCGATTCCATGACAGCAGTTTATCGTACAGCAATTCGAGAAACCATTTTTCTTTATATTTTTGATAGATATGCCACACTGCCATGCTTCCGACAGGCGGCTGCGAACGGTCGCGCGATTTGTAATGGTTGGTGTAGAAATTCGGCACGAATCCTTCTTCCGTAACGCCGCGCGTAATTTCTACCGCATTGGCGTAGGCAAGTTCTTTGCTGCCTACCGACAGCATGATGGAAGCAAAATAAGTGTCCCAGCAAAACAATACGAACCCGCCCATTTCGGGCGTGAAGCTCCAGCCCACGTTCCAGATGCGGCTTACCGGCGTCATCACTTTGCGGACGGTGGGGTCGAAAATATTGTCCCACGACAGCACGTTTTGCATGGCATTATACACTTCGTAATGGTCGCCGAATTTCTCTTTGTTGGTTTCGACAAAAGCGTCGGCATGCGATTGTACAAACGCCTGCGCTTCGTCCGGCGACAGGCTGACGCCGCAAGTAATCGTTACCGGTTTGTCGGCAGACAGTATGATTTCTTTGTTCTTCTCGCCGATGAAATCGCCGTTCACGACGCCTTGCAATTTCACGACGGTATCTATGGAATGTATGGAAAATTTGTTGGCAGACGTGTGTATCCGGTTGTAGCAATGCCACAGGTTTTTCGGCGCTACGACCACGTGCCCGCCTGCGGCGTTGCCCGCGAGCGGCGTAATGATAATGACATTTTTCCACTCGTCGGCGGCGCTCTGCACGCGGAACTTCAAGCCGTGCCATTCCGCCGCAATGTCGGTGTAGTAGCCGTCGTACGTGTGTGCACCCGGACGCAGTATGGGCGCATCTTCGCGCCGCTCGCCAATCAGGAATACGTTGGCGCGCTTGCCTGCTTTGTCCACTACGTTCAAATCAATGGCTGCGCCGTAGGGGAGCAGTACGTGCGTCAGTACGCTGCGCGTATCCCACGTGTTCCAACCTTTCGCAATATCCTTTTGCATGCGGTCGTACAGTTTTTCGGGACTTTGCGCCGTGTCATTTTGTGCCGGAGCAGGCTTTCCGCACGATGCGGCTACCGCTATAAAGAGAAGAAATACTATTTTTTTCATTACTTACAGTGTTATCGTGTTAAATGATTTGGGTTGCAAGGTAACAGCTATTGTACGGTCGCCAACTTTGATGGTCGGTTTAATTTCGGCGTCTTGGGCATTGTGGAGCACCAGCACATAACGTCCGTCTTTGTTTTTAAACGCCAACAAATCGGTGAACGAACCGGTGGACGTCAAAAACTGCGCACCCGGCAATACATAATGGCTGGCGTGTTTCAACAAATAATATTCGTAGGTATATTTATACGTTTTCGTATCTTTGTTTACGGTTACGAGCGAATTTTGCGTCCATCCCCAACGGCTCATGCCTCCTTCTTCGAGCGAGGTATTCCAATAGTCATACACGTTTGTGCCGTTGTTGAGGTAGTGTTTCAGCAAACTCCACGAGTGAAGGCACAGCCGCCAGTCGTTGCGTCCGTTGCCGCATTCCTGCTCGGTTTGGTAAATTTTCAGGTTCGGATACATCCGGTGCACGTCGCCGATAGCATATCTGCCTGCCCATTGAAACCCTACGCCGGTAATATATTTTCCGCTTTCCGGATCTTGCAGCAGCGTATCTACCAGTGCATGGTCGGGGCGTTCCATGGTGCCGAACATCAGTTCTACGCCGAGGTGTTGCATTGCCGGTCCGAGGTATTCGCCTACAAACTTGGCTAACCCCGACGACTGCCATGTGCAGCTCGGAAAAGGTTGGCACGAACTAAATTCGTTTTGCGGCATCACCATCGAAATGTTGATATTTTCGGCACGATAGGCTTCGATGAATTTCGCGAAATAAAGGGCGTAGGCTTTAAAATAAGCATCTTCTTGAATAAACATGTTCATGCCTTCTGCCCGTACCTGTTCGGGTTTGATGCCGTTTTGACCGATGTTGTTGAAGAAGCTCGTATCTAATGGACGGCAGGCGTAGTGTTTATTGTCTTTCATCCAAGCGGGAGGCGACCACGGCGAAGCCCAGACTTTTAAGCCGGGGTTGTATTTCAGCGCGCTTTTGATAAAAGGAATTAGCGTTTCCTTGTCATTGTCGATGCTGAAATTTTTCATTTCAAAATCGCCGTCGGTTTCGTTATACGAATACCAGTCGCGCGAAAAATCGTTAGCGCCCACCGGCATCCGGCACACTGTGAAGTTCGCGCCCACGCCCGGCGCAAAAAGTTCTTTTATCACCGCTTCGCGGTCGGCTTCGCTTAGCAGGCTGAGCGACGTCCACCCCAATTCATTAAAACAAGTGCCGAATCCGTCGATGGTTTGCAGCGGACGAGCCACGTCAATCTCGGCGTCAGCCGTGTCGGTTTTTACAAATTCGATGCGCGTGGCGTCCTGCGGTTGCCACGATGCGTCGGGGGTAGAAGCTACCCATTCTATTTTGCTGTTACAAGCAGCGAAAGCGCTAAGCGCACATACACTAAATATGAGTTTTTTCATAATTAAAAATTTTAGATATTCATGTTAAAACATTGCGAAGGTAGGCATATTTCAGGAATTATGGAAATTTTTCTGCAACGACGCTTCGGTAAACGTCCCGCAAGGGTGTTTTACGTTTCCCCCACGTGGGGGAAGTATTTTTCGATATAGTAAGTACTAAATTATAATACATTACAGTAATATTTCAAAAGAAAAGACGGGGCAAAAGCCTCGTCTTTTTTTCATGCTTCACCCATCTCTCATCACCTTATTCTACGTCAAACCGGAGCGCCCAAGCATAGCGGCAGGGTAGGTTTTCGGGGTTTTGCAGTTCGTCGGGGAGGGATAGCGTTACGCCGTCGTCGGTCAGCGTCCAAGGGATGTCGTGGGGGCAGCCCAAGAGCGTTACTTTGCTGCCTGCTTTGGGCGTTACGGAGGCGATGGTGATTTCGGGCAACCATTCTTCGACAAAGGCATATACACGTTTGTGGTCTTTTGTTTGTGTAAACCGGGTATTGCCGTCTTTCCACACTTCGCGGGGGCGGGTGTCGTAGATGCCTTCGCCGTTTATTGCCAGCCACTGCCCTGTTTCTTCGAGTTGCGCGATGGCTTTTTCGTGGAAGCGACCGTCGCCGTTGGGTCCGATGCCTACCATGAAGCTGCCGCCTTTCGCTACGGCGTCTACGAGGTTACGGATAATCCATCCTGCTCCTTTGTAGCGGTCGGCGTTTTTGTCGTACGAAAAACTTGCCGCCAGAGGGTAGATAGTCATCCACGGCATATTGGTGTTTTCTTTGCTTCCGGGCACAAAGCCTTCGGGCGTGTAGTAGTCGCCGTAGTTGCCTATTCCGCGGCAGCGGAGCATCACGTTGGGTTGCAGCTTGCGTATCATTTTTATGGTTTCTTTCGTGCCAGCCCATATATCTTTGCCTAACCATTGGTCTAAGCATATCATGTCTATTTTCCCGTAGTTGGTCAGCAGTTCGCGCAGTTGTTCGCGGTGGCGGGCGATGAGGCGCGCGGTTTCTTCGGACGTACGTTCGGGCGTCATGATTTTTGTAGAGTCGAAACGAATGTCGTTGCCGTAGTTTGCGGTGTTGGTTTTCACGCTCAGCGTAGTGAGCGGATGACTGTTGTAGGGGCGGAAGTCGGCGTCGTACCAGTCGGGATGCGAGTAGTAGAGGTCGATTTTAATGTCCCTTTCGTGTGCGGCGTCGCAGAGTTCTTTTACGACGTCGCGTTTGAAGGGCGTTTCTTCGATGCTGTACGCCACATCGCACGCTTCAATCGGGTGTTCTGCGTCGAGGTAGTTGGCGCGTTGCACTACGCGGGTTTTGGAGTGAAACATTGAGAAGCCTTCGTGGTGTTTGGTGGTAAAAGCCATACATTGTATGCCCGCGCGTTTGAATAAATCCATCCATTCGTCGGCGTCGAAGCCTGCGGGGTTAAATGTTTTGTAGAGGTCGTTGTATTCCTGCTTGGTTTCGTCGGGCAGGTTCAGAAAGCCCCACGATTCGCCGTTCATTTCGCGAATGGAATAGATGCCCCAGTGTATCCGTACGGCAAATTTAATGTCGCGGAACGCTTCGTGCGCCGCTACGGATGCGTGAAGATAGTCGGCGTCCGGCTCATCTTCGATGTAGTCTTTAGTCACTTTGTAGTGATAGTCGTTTTTAGGAAGCACAATGTTGCGCTCCCTGTCTTTTTTTACGGCTTCCGCCAAATTTTCTTGTCCGCAGGAAGCTGCCAGCAGCAGTCCCGATAAAGCGAATGTGATATAATACTTGATGTGCATATTTTATTGTTTTAAAATTATAATTCATTAATGTGTGCATCTATCCATGCTATCCGGTTCTCGAAATATTCCGTCAGATATTGCAGCTCGGCTTCATACGAATAGTGTACCGGCGAGCCGGGGTACACGGCTTTGCCGAGCACATCCCAGCGGTTGAAGTTGCGCTGTTGCGCGCCGTCGAGGTAGGCGGCTTCGTCGTCAATAAACTGCAGCAGGTTTTGTACGGCGTTCTTTTTTTCCGCCCAGCGCGCTTTTATCCGTGCGGTGATATATTCGTCGTCCAATATGCGCGGCAACCAGTAGGCTTCGTGCCGGACTAAGAACTTGTTGTTGCCCATGTCCGGGTAATTGCCCAGCGTAAGGTCGAAGTCCCACCCCGGACCGAACACATATTTCTTTATATCGGGATTGTAATAAAAATATACGCTGCCATGGTCTACGTCCGGGTTTTCTACTATTTCGTTTTGAAGATAAAAATCTACGATAGACGCTTCGTCGAAATATTTCCGGTAGCCTGTGTTTTCGTTTTTAAAATCGGCGGCGTAGATAGCGTTTTCCGCTTCCTGCACGCGGGTGGTGATGCGTTCCCACACGCCGTCCAGATTCGTGTCGGGGTCTTTCACGTTTACGGCTATTGCCGCCCCGTCGTTGTCGTTTGCAATGTAGTAGCCCTCGCGCGAGCGGTGCGTCCTGAAATAAGGAATGTCCGTCAACGAATGTACCAACTCCATCAGGTAGCCGCCCTCAGGATTCGCGGAGGATATTTCGGACACATTCACGCGGTTTTCGTCAAGGCGTATCTGCTCCGTCAGCTGGTATACGCCGGCGTATTCGTTGTTGAGAAACAATTCTACCTGCTCGGAGCGCGGCGTCCACGGCATGGCGTTAAAGATTTCGCCTATTTTAAATGCCAGCGCATTTCGAATTAACGTTTTGTCGGCATGGTTGGCAAGCAATACCCAATGCCGCTGTGCCGGCATCCTGAGCAGCGCCGCCTTGCCGCCCGGTGCGAGCCGGAGCGTGTAGGGTTTCTTGTCGAACACATACCACGTGGTGTTGCCGCGCCCCTTGACGTCGAGTTTGCCCGCATACGTCCTGCCCGACGGCTGCTGCCGTTCGCCGTCGTACAAGGTGTACGTAGCGTCTTCGACCCACTCGTCCTTGCTGTCTATGGGCTTCGGCGTGTAGAGGAACATTACAGGCAAACGGTATTTCTGTACGTGCACCGTATATTTTGCCGTACTGCCGTCGGTTGCCGTTACGGTATATACTACGGGGTTGGTGAAGTCCACGGTGTCCGCCGCGCCGGGCGAAAGGCTGTAGCCTTTAAATTCGACGTACGGCGCAAAGCGCGTAAGGTCTATGCCGGCATGCACAAACAGCGAAATGGCGCTGCCCGCAGGCTCGCCTACAAATTCCGTGTCTTTTATACCGAACGACGTAATGGCTTTCGTACTATTGCTTTTTTGCAACACTACGTCGTACTGCTTTTCGGCGTTGTTTGCCGCCTTGAGCGTATAACTCACTTTTTGCGAAAAATCTTGCGCCGCGCCCGACGGCGGCGTAATAGACACGCCCTCGAACGTGATGTCGGGCGTGAGGCGGCGCGCATCAAGCGCGTCGGGCACATATACTGTAATACGGCTGGCGGCGGCGGCGCGTTCCTCAATATCTACGATTGCCGTTTTCAGCTCTTGAAACGCAAAGGCAGTAATGCGTGCTTCGGGGACAACTTCGGGGGTATTTCCCACAGGGTTTTCCCGTACGCAGCCTGCAAGCAGCAGCCCCGCCGATGCGGCACAACACATCATGTATCGAATGTATATCGCGGCTTTGCTCGTCGTCATCGCTTAGTGGTTGCAGGGTCCGAACAAGGCGGAATTATTCAGGTTGTCAATATTTGCATCAAGCCATTGCAGCCGAAGGGTGAAATAGTTGCGCACAAATTCTACTTCCGCTTCGTAGCTGCCCTGAATGGGTAAGTTAGGCCAAATGGATTCATTCATTACATTCCATCGTTCGAAATTGCGTTGTTGCGCGTCGTCGATATACGCCGTGGCTTGGTCGATATATTTCAATATGTCGTGCACTTGCTGGCTTTTTTCCTTCCAGCGCACTTTTACCTGTTCGCGAAAATCAGGGTCGTTGAACAAATGTTTCAACCAAATGGTACACGGACGTGCGGTAAACCGTTCGGGATTGTAAGCCTCTTCGCCCGGCGTAGCATTGCCGAACGCGATGTCAAAGTCCCACAGCGGACCGAAAAAGAATTTATTCTCCGCCGGATTATAATAAAAATACACGCTGCCCCAGTCCACATCCCTGTTTTTCACCACTTCATTTACCAAAATAAAATCTACGATTGACGCAACGTCAAAATATTGGCGATAGGAAATATCGCCGCCGTCGGCGGCATACACGCTGTTTTCTGCGGCGTTCACGGTGTTGATGATACTATTCTTTACCGCATCAATATTGTCGTTCGGGTCTTTTATATTAACGACTTTTCCGTGGCTTGTTTGAAACCAAGGGTCTTCAGCCAACCCGTTCAACAGCTCCAAAAGATACCCGCCGGTGGGTTCCGTATCCGAAATTTTCGGAACATCTACACGGTCGTTGTCAATTTTCAGATGCTCGGTAAGCAGATATACGCCGCGGTAGTCGTCGTTGAAAAATAATTCTACCTGTTCGGCGTGGGGCGTCCACTTCAGCCCGTCGAAAAGTTGCCCTATTTTAAAAGTAAGCTCGTTGCGCAGCAATGTTTTGTCAGCCGAATTGGCAAGCAGCACCCAGCGCCGGTGGGCAGGCATACCCAGCAGCGCGGTCTTATGCCCGTCTTCCAACTTCAGGCTGTAAGGCTTCTTCTCGAACCCCCACGACGTATTGCCGCGTCCTTTGATGTCGAGCTTGCCGCTACACACCAATCCGTGTTGCTGCTGCTTCTTGCCGTCGTGTAGCTTATAGGAAGCGCCTTCCATCCAAAATTCTCTACCGATATCCGATATGTCATGCGAAGAATTGATGAGTAACATCGGCACATCGCTCACGCGAAGCTCCACCGTATAATTCAACGTACTGCCGTCGGTTGCCGTTACCGTATACACCACGGGCTTGGTAAAATCCTGCGGCGCGATAGTGTCGGGCGCAATGCGGTAGCCCGAAAATTGCACGTCGGGCGAAAACTTTGTAATATCCGTATTATAAGGCACGAGCATCGACACCGTGCGCTTGCTTTGATTGATTACGGCATTAACCCCCAGCTTGGTTGAACTGAATTTGCTAAGCGTTTTTGTCGCATTGCCGAACGCCACAACGACGTCATACTTCTTCGTAACGCCGTTTTCGTCCGTAAGCGTATACGTGATGACCTTTGAAAAATCCTGCGCTTCGTCCGCCGGCGGGTCAATCGTACTGCCGTTATGCACGATGTCCGGCGTCAGGCTGTGGATATCCGTACCGGCAGCCACATACACTTTAATGACGCCTTTATCCTCGCGCTCCTGAATATCCACAAAGTGATTCCCCAAGCCCTGAAACGTAAACTCCGTAATATATATATTCACCGGATTATTGACGATTTCTTCGGAACTTTTACTTTCGCAACCCGCTGCAAGCAGTGCGATGACCATATAAGAGTAAATAAATTTATACATCGTAGTGTAAAATAAGTTTAAGGTACAAAGCTACTTATTTTTTTTGTAAATGACAAATACCTCACGCCCCCGCGCAGCCCCACAAAAAAAAGACGAGGCTCTAAAAAGCCCCGCCTTCAGCAGAAGAAAAAAAACTTAGAAAATCAAAAACTTAAAGAACGATCTGTTCTCCTGCTATGGAATAATCGCACCCACAATCTCGCTCCAAGGACCTTTTTCGCCCGTCGTATTCTCCCAACAAAGACAGAAATACACGGTCTGTCCGCGCTCGTGTCCTTTAAATTCGAGCGTAAACGGCGTGCGCGTATCGAACGACGAATTCGTCAAATCTTCCACGTCCACCACCGGCTCGTCGCGTATCGCCCACCGGATTTCTGCACCATGCACGCCTGCGGGCTTCGCCTTCTTCGTATCTTGGTCGAAGAAATGAATGATGAGGCGGCGGATTACCGAGCTGTCAATCTCGAAAAACGGCATCGTCGTA
>JAITPN010000037.1 GCA_031289415.1 Prevotellaceae bacterium
AAAATGACTATCCGCAAGCTATTAGTTGGTATGAAAAGGCGATTGAAATTGACCCGAACGATGCAAGGGCAAATAATATTGGAGATGCCTACCGTGCGCAAAATGACTATCCGCAAGCTATTAGTTGGTATGAAAAGGCGATTGAAATTGACCCGAAATATGTATGGGAATACTGTAAGGTTGGAGATGCCTACTGTGCGCAAAATGACTATCCGCAAGCTATTAGTTGGTATGAAAAGGCGATTGAAATTGACCCGGAATATGCATGGGCATACTGTAAGGTTGGAGATGCCTACTGTGCGCAAAATGACTATCCGCAAGCTATTAGTTGGTATGAAAAAGCGGTTGAAATTGACCCGAAATATGCACAGGCATACGCAGAGGCATACAAGAACATGGGAGACGCCTATGATGCACAAGGCAACAACAGCAAAAAAATTAGCTGCTACCAACAAGCTGCCGAATTGGGAAATAGTGAGGCACAGGAATGGTTGAAAGAATACGGAATTAATAGGTAAAATTACTTTATAAACAAAAAAAAATTATGTATATGGAAAATTTAGAAATTTATATATCTTACGAAAAGTTACGGTCTAAAGATTTGGCTTATTTGTTAAATAAATTAAGTATTATTTCTGATAATATCAGTAAAAACTATCAAAATCCCCACGAGAATGAGAGGTTGAATCTGCGGTTAGGTTCTCCTTCGTTAGATATTTTAACAATTAATACGGGGAATTCTATTAAAATTTCATTTACAGAAGGATGGATTCCAAAAATTTCAACTGGAGAAAGTAATATTAACATAAGCATCCCTAAAAAACTTGGTATACCGCTTTTTATTGGTTGGTTATTATGTAAGGGAATGATCAGTTATCAGGATTTTAGAAATAAGCAACTTGATGCTCAACTTAAAGAGATTGAATTGCAATTAAAGAAATCTGAACTTCGTAATATAGAAGATATTAATAAGCCTAATATACAAAATGAAGTTAAAGATACATTAACATTTATATTAGAGAGTACGGATTTAAAAGAAGTGAAAATTAATGATGTGCAAATTAAAATACAAAAAAAATAAAAAGAGGAGTTATGAATAACACAAAAAAACATTTTGCAAATGACATTGTAGTTTTTTTTAAAGCTATGAAAGTATCTGTTTGGATAGGACTTGCTGTTGTCGGCATATTATTTTTTTTGGTCTATGATGGATATAATTATATAAATCCGAAAATAGGAGTTCGCGAATATGGAAACGGATTGGAGAAGAGGTTTCTTGTATCTAATGCTGAAGTTTGCTATAGAGCCGTAAATGAATATGGAGGAGGACTTTCTGGTACACCAGCTGGTATGGAAAGTGTAATAAGACATTGTTGTAAAGCATGGCTCATAAATAAATCGCTTTTTTCTTTATTAATGGGATTTGTAACATTTATAGGGATACCACTACTTACCTTTTTTTGGCGGGTATTATCGCGTTCTGTACAACATAGTAAAACATGGATTGACGAAAATAGAACAATATAAATAACTTAAACAATAAACAAAATGGATTATAATTCAAAAATCAGTACGAAGTACGTTAGCCACTTTACGTCCGAGTTTGAAAATCTTAAAGGTATTATTGAAAATGGATTTAAATCAAACGAAAACAAAGAATTAGCGATTGATGAAAGCCCCACTGATAGCCAAAAAATATTTTCGAAATTTTATACTCAGTTAACTGGTATTACAGAAAACGAGTATAAAAATACTTTTAATTCTATACCAATGGTCTGCTTTTGTGATATTCCTAAAAAACTAATTAAACAGCATTTGAAAGAATATGGAGAATATGGTATTGGACTGACAAAAGAATGGGCTATCAAATGTGGAATAAGTCCTGTTATTTATCTTCCTCAAAAATCACGCTTACACAGTCTTTTAAATAGTATTAATAAATTGGTTAAACAATTGCCTCAACTAAAAGAACAAATAGACAACTTGCGTGAGTACATAAAGCCATACATGAACGATAAAGAAAATAAAAAATATTACGATGAGAGGGAGTGGCGATATGTTCCACCTTTACAGGTATTTGATACAGATAATACGGAAACCTACCTCAAATTTGAAAAAGAAGACATTTGTTTTATTGTGGTTAAAACTTCTAAAGAGAAAAAAGAAATACAAAAAATATTACAAGCTAAATTTGAGGATATTAAACACATTAAGTTTTTATTTAGTAAAACGTTTCATTGCTAATTTTTAGTTAGCACGTAGGCTTTGCCTCAATGCATAGGTAAAACATATCCTTAAAGAAGTTATTAGCGCATAATGACGAAAGCGAAAACAGATAAGATTAACAGTAATAATATTTTAAACATTCAATAAATATGAAGAAAGACATTACATTTAAAAAAGAAAATGGCACTTGGTACATAGTTTTACCGGAGTGGAGAGGTCCAAAAGCAAGTTTAGCGATGGTTGCGGGAGCAGATACCATGTTGGATTGCATATCGGGTTTTACGGACAGTTGTAGCATACAGATTACAACCGTGCCGGTTAAAGATTTTCAGTGCGACGGCGTTATCAAAAAGACAAACGCAACGGCAGGAATACTGAAGTCTTTTTATGGGCAGCATTACAATGCCGAAGGTTTATATACCGGTTTGATATGGCTGTGTCCGGTAACGAAATTTATTTTCGGCAAGTATCCCGCCGAGGTCTATTTCAAGTTAGTGGACGCAGGCTCTGTTGGCGCATAAACTCTGCCCCGCGCCAACAAAGCAAAGCGTTCAGACAACAAAACGCTTCACTCATTACACTTTACACTTCACTACTCCCTGTAGTCCGCATTATTGGCAGGTTTCATTTGTTCATTAAAAGGATTTTTTCACATCAAAAAAAGTAGCAGCGATGGTAGTAGAAAGAATAGAGAATAACCGGATTGTGCTAAACGTAAATGGCATTGATTTTCTCGGCATACAGTGTTTGATAGACTATGCCAAGTACTTGGATGCTACGACAAAGTCAAAAGCGCAACCCTCCCAAGTAGCACAATTGGCGGATGAGGTCAGCCGTAATTGGTGGTCGAAAAATAAAAGCAGGTTGTTGCAGTGAACAAAATAATCGGTGCTGCGCACAAAATCAAATATCAAAAACAGCTTGCGGATTAAATGACGAATATTCCTGTTGGCGCATAAGTTCTGCCCCGCGCCAACAAAGCAAAGCCTTCAGACAACAAAACACTTCACTCATCACACTTTACACTTCACTACCCCCCAAATTTGCAATTCCGCATAAAAAGAGTTAATATTGCATATTCGTTTTGAAAAATATATATAATGCAACAACCGCCATTTCTGCCGCCCCAACCGTCCGCCATGCTCCGCCATTTCGGCGTAACGCTTGACGATTTGAAAAAAGCGCTGGCAGCCGCCCTTGAAAAAGGCGCGGACTATGCCGACCTTTTTTTTGAACATTCGTTTGAAAACTACCTCTCGCTGCGCGACGGCACGGTCAACCGCGCTTCAGCCGACGTGGACTACGGCGTAGGCGTCCGCGCCGTAAAAGGCGACCAAACAGGCTATGCCTACGTCGAAAGCACAAACCTCGACGACATGCTGAATGCCGCCCGCACGGCGTCGTGCATCGCCCGCAGCGGACAAACGCGGCTCGGCGGTGAAATAAAAACCGATGTGCGCTTTCCGCAAACACGCATACTGACTTCGTGGGAAGACGTGGCGGTAAAATCGAAAATCCCCTACGTCCAAACACTGAACGACCGTATCTTTGCGCTCGACCGGCGCATATCGAAAGTCTCCGTATCGCTCAACGACACTACGACCTACGTCCTCTTTTGCAATTCCGAAGGCTTGTGCTACGCCGACTATCGCCCGATGGCGATACTCACCGCCGTGTGCGTCATGGAGCAAAACGGACAGATAGAGAACGGACAAGCCTCCGTATCGCAACAAAAAGGATTTGAATTTTTGACCGACGACCTGCTCGCCGACTTGGCGCAAAACGTAGTACGAAAAACAGCCGTCCTGTTCGACGCCGTGAAGCCCCGAGGCGGCGAAATGCCTGTTGTGATGGCTGCCGGAAGTTCGGGAATTTTGCTGCACGAAGCCATCGGGCATGCCTTTGAAGCAGACTTCAACCGGAAAAACGAATCTATCTTTTCCGACAAATTGGGCAAACAGGTGTGCGATGCACGCATCACGGTGGTGGACGATGGTACGCTGCCCTACAGCCGCGGCGCGGTGAACGTGGACGACGAAGGCGTGGCGGGACAAAAAACCTGCATCGTAACCCACGGCGTGCTTACCAGCTACCTGCACGACCGCATCAGCGCACGGTATTATGGCGTAGCGCCTACAGGCAATGGACGGCGGCAGTCGTTCCGCCACGCCCCGTTGCCGCGTATGCGCGTAACGTACATGGAAAACGGCGACGCCGACGAACAGGACATTATTGCAGCCGTGAAAAATGGCGTGTATGTGGACAATTTCACCAACGGACAAGTGCAAATCGGCGCAGGCGACTTTACGTTCTTCGTGAAATCGGGATACTTGATTGAAAACGGAAAACTCACGCAGCCCATTAAGGATATAAACATCATCGGCAACGGACCGCAAGCCCTTGCCGACATTACGATGGTGGGCAATAATTGTAGAATTGACGCCGGCGCATGGACGTGCGGCAAAAACGGACAAAGCATGCCTGTATCGCAAGGATTGCCCTCGGTGTTGGTGAAAAAACTGACGGTAGGCGGCGAATCATAAGCAGGCGGGCGAAAAAAATAGTATAAAGTGAAATATGATTGAAAAACAATATATGAAAGATTTGGCAAAATGGGTGATGCAATATGCGCTGGAACATGGCGCGCAGGCGTGTCGGGTGTCGTTTGATGCAGGTTCGGGCAGCGAATTTGAATACCGCAACAAACAATTGGACAAACTGCAGCAGGCTGCCGAAAATAAACTCGGCGTAGCGTTGTTTGTCCGCAATCGCTACGGCAATTATTCTACCAACCGTATGGACAAAGACGAGTTGAAGCAATTTATCAAAAAAGGCATTGAAACTACCGGCTGCTTGGCAGAAGACCCTTTCCGCCGGTTGCCCGATCCGTCGCGCTGCTACAAAGGCGGCGGCGGCGACCTGCTGCTTGCCGACGCGCGGTTTGACGACATAAAAGCCGACGATAAACTTGCGTTGGCTAAAGCTGCCGTAGAAGAAGCCTGCGACGCCGACGCCCGCATTATCTCCGTTACTGCAGGATTCTGCGACGGCGAAAGCCGCCATTTCATGGCAGACAGCAACGGTTTTGAAGGCGCAATACAAACCACTTTCTACAACCTTTCGGCGTCCGTATCGCTGAAAGACAACGGCGATGCACGTCCCGAAGCCTACTGGTACGACGCGGCATTGCAATGGAATGAATTGCAGAAAACAGGCGTTGGGAAAAAAGCCTTTGAACGCGCGTTGCAAAAGTTGGGACAACGGAAAGTAAAACCCGGAAAATATGCCGTACTGGTAGATAACATGAACGTAGGACGCCTGCTTTCGCCGCTTATGTCGGCGATGTACGGCAATAATTTGCAACAGAAAAATTCATTTTTGTTAAATAAATTAAACGAAAAAATAGTATCCGAAAAACTTACGCTGACGGACGAGCCTCACATCCCTCATGCGTTTGGCGCACGTTGGTTCGACCACGAAGGCGTGGCAACCGCAAAACGCGCAGTGATTGAAAAAGGCATACTGAAAACTTTTTTTATTGACACCTACATTGCCGAAAAAATGCGCATTGAGCCTACCGTCGGAAGCCCTTCCGTGCTGACGTTTGACGGTGGAACAAAAAATTTCGACCAACTGGCGGCGTCGCTCAAACGAGGAATCTGGATTACCGGCTTCAACGGCGGCAACAGCAACAGCACTACCGCCGATTTCTCGTTCGGCATCGAAGGTTTTCTGATTGAAAACGGCGAAATCACCACGCCGGTATCGGAGATGAATATTACAGGCAATTTACTGACGTTGTGGAACAATATTGCGGAAGTCGGCAACGACCCATACCTTAAATCCCCATGGCGCACGCCTGCCGTACTGTTTGACGATGTGATGATGAGTTGATGAACGGATTTTATAAGACATGAAAACTATTTTTTTAACCATTTCTTTCATCCTGCTATATCCACTTGCACAACTGTCTGCGCAACCGATAAGTTGCTCCCTGACACAGACGATTGATACCGTAACAAACGGCGACTCCAATATCAAAAAAGTATTTGACTGCTGGGCGGGCTATTTGGCGTCGTCGCCCGACAGTTTGTATGATAATCCTTACTGGAACAGCGCAGACAAAATAAGATATACGAGTTACGATTTATTGAAGTCGGAAGGCTTTTTATCGCCGGGGTTGTATGCTTTCGGGTATTTAAAAAACCAAGTGCTTTCCATCACCAATATAGGAGATGCGTACATCATACGGTCGATGTTTTATTATATATATCCCGAAAACGGCAACCTATTTGTTATGGCGATAACGAATACCATAGCCAAGCAGGATGCGGACGGAAACTTTACACTGCACAATTGGCTGCATCATTACACAAGGGCATGGAACACGCGGAAAGTGGGCGTCATCACTTACTATTATTATCCCGATTATCCATTCAACATATTCGAAGCGGAAAAAGCCAACAAGATGATTGACTATTTGCAAAAAATATTTGATATAAAATTGGAGCGGGAAATAGCATATTACATAGCTTCCGACTGCGATGGGATAATGAAATTGAAAGGTTTTGAGTATGTAGTTGGCATGGGTAATCACATCGCTAATCTTTGCGGATTTCACGATGTATATAACAATATTATTTACTCCAATTCGAAAAAAGGCGAATATTACGAACACGAAATAACCCGTTTGATAAATAACTTTTTTCCTCGTGCGCATAGTCATTATATCAATGGATTGACTAAATATTTTACGGAAGACGGTATCGCGTTGGGGCAGTCTTTTAAAACACATTTCCAACGCATGGACGATTATCTGGATGCACACAAAGAAATTGATTTAAGCAATTATTCTGGCTCTTTTTATGCACAGCCGATGGATAATATAACGCCGCCTCATTATTTCATTGGCTTACTCATTTGCCAATTGACATTGGAGAAAGGAGGGCTTCCCTTGCTCAAACAAGCGATGAATAGCACGTCTACCGACGAAGACATGCTTAGGTTTATAGAAGAAGAACTTCGTATCAAACGGAAAGATTTGAATAAAATGCTCCGGCAATTGATACACCGGTATGCGCAAGAAGATTTCAAAAAGATGATTACTATTGAATGATAAAACAGAGAAATAAAACTATTAATTTTTAAAATTATGTTTACAAATTACCATTCCCCGATAGGTGTGCTGCGCATTGAAAGCGGCGACGGCGTATGCCTTGACGCCGTCCGCTTTCTGCAAAACGAGGAAAGCCCGACGCCGGAGTCGTCGGAATCTCATCCTCTGCTGCACGAGGTGCAACGGCAATTAGACGCCTATTTCGCCGGAACACTGAAAATGTTCGACCTCCCTTTATGTATGGACGCTACGCCGTTTACCTTAAAAGTATGGTGCGCGTTGCAAACCATTCCCTATGCGGAAACCCTGTCGTATGCCGGTGTGGCGGAACGCATCGGGCATCGCGGCGCTCACCGGGCAGTGGGCAATGCCAACGGAAAAAATCCGTTTGTGATTATTGTCCCTTGCCACCGTGTGATTGCCGCACAAGGGAAATTAGGCGGCTACAGCGCAGGGCTGGAACGCAAAGTATGGCTACTGCAACATGAGATGGGGAAAGTGATTAAGTAAGCCTCCAACCTCCTTCGGGGGGCTTTTTCTTTTATTTAAAAATAATTTCTACCTTTGTACCCAATACTATCAATCTTCTTGGAAATGAGAAACAGATTACATTCCGGCGCACACGTTGAAAGGAGCAAAAATCCTTTCCGCCCCTCTATTTCCAACACTCCGTTTTCCGCTTTTGGGAACGTCCCCTGCGGTGCAGCGGACGCCCCCGCTTGTTCCTATACCTATATATATAACAGCGCGTCTTCCGCAAACCTTTTGGGGGATTCCCCAAATCTTTCGGGGGATTCCCCAAGACCTTCGGGGGATTCCCCAAATCATTCAGGGGATGTCGCAAAATTATTCTGTAAATCTTAAATTATAATACGATGAATACAAAAACTTTTTTAACGTGCGCAGCAAGGCTTATTTATTAAATGATTTTTTTAAACTAAAAATATAATTTTATTATGCGAAAAAGAATGTTGAAAGCCGCCCTTATGGGCGCAAATGCTCGGATGAGCAGTATTGCCCGCATGGGCAGAGTAGCCCTCGTGGGCGCGATGGTTGCAGCGGCGCTTCCGTTTGTGAGTTCCTGCAGCAAGGATGACGAAAACGCAGGCGTCTATGTCCCGCCTGCCGACCTCTCCACTGCCGAAATTGTGCAGTTGGTGAAAAACGCCAATGCCGCGTTTAGTACGGCGAAACAGTACACCCTCGTTGAGTACGAAACGGGTAAGGAAGATGGAATGGAGTACACGTACAAATCAGAAAGACAGGTGGACAAAGTCGCCAAAAAGCGCTTGAGAACGACGAGTATAACCGTGCCGTCGCAAAACGTAAACAACCTGCTGACAAATTTTTCGTACATCGAAGACAGCAAGGACTACTATTTTGATTGGGACATAGATAGTCCGGAAGATTTAATTACGGGTACGGGAAAATCCTATACCCTTTACAACCTCACCGCTGAAGACCTCAACAGTTATTTCGGCGATGGTGAAGATTTTGTTTATGGGCTTGATGACTCGTACTACATTTGGACGTGGAAAGTGGAAAACGGTATGCTTGTGGGAAGACGGACAAATTCCTTATCTTATTATTATAAGTATGAACTTACGCTTGACGCCGACAAGCGGTTCAAGAACGAGGTATATACGTCTGGTTATAATATCAACGATGTAACATACACCATCATCACATCCATTTCCTACGACGCCAACCCTACTTTCCCCGCCGGTTTCAATAAAGCGGACTTTAAGGAGAACAACGGTTGGTTCGAAGAAAAGGCAAGCCGAGTGAATCGGGCTAAGGCAATCAGGGAATAATGCTGCTTGTTGGCGCATAGGCTGCGCCTCGTGAAAACAGAAATAAACCGCCTGCGTGAAAGCGCGGGTGGTTTTGTTTTTGTAGAGAAGCCCCGTTTTCACACATTCTGAGACCCGCGCACCGACCATTTTGTGGAAATAATGCCCGCGCCTATACGGCAATGCAGGCAGCGGCGGCGGTCGCAATAGGCGGTTTGCAACTGCAGCAGCGCCTGCGAATAAAACGCATTGTGCGCTTTTATGCCTGCCTGCTCCCAGCAGGCGGTAATATGGTTCGTTTCGGGCGGAAATTGCTCCAGCAAATCAAGCGCCGTATCCTGCAATCCGTCGTAGCCATGCTGTTGGGCATAGGTAAAAAGATAAGGAATGACGAGGTTAATCATGAGCGTATGTATAGACGTTGCGCCTAATTTTTTAGGCTGCGCAGGCGAGGGCTTTCCAAACGTAAAGTGAGTATCCCAATATTCCGACGCCTGCACGTCGAACAGCGTGCAAATAGCGGCGGCGGCGCGTCCATTCCATGCCTCCATAAGCTCCACAAGCGGCGGGGCTTGGTGCAAAAGTTGGGCAAGTTGCGCAAGGCGTACGGTCGGGAAATTGGAAGGGCGCAGCCTCAAGAATCGCCACAAATGCGGCTCAAGCGGCGTCAAGCGGAATTTCTCTTGCAGAAATCGGTATTCTTTCTGCAACGCCGCTTGATAGTCGTCCTTTGCCGTATCCTGCAACATGCCGGCTTGCCCGAAAAGCAACGCTTCGAGCTGCAACACCGAATGGCGGTGCTTGCCGACAACGGCGTGAGGCACGGCTTTTGCCAGCCGTTCAAATGCCGCGCCGTTTACGCTGAACCCGAACGTGCGGAACAACAGTTGGTAAAAGGCAGCGTTCCACTCGTTGCCCGTAGCGGCAAGCGTCTGCCTGATGTCGCCCGACTTTTTCTCCAGCCGTTCTACAAGCAGGCGGCTGAGAAATTGCGAAACCTCGATAGGCTGTATGTTTTTCAGATGCGGGGCGCAGGGCACAGGCGTCGGCGCGGCAAGCAACGCTTCGTAGCGTTCGTTCAACGCCGCGTCAAAAGTCATCACAAATACAGGAATCGGCTGTCCGTTACTGCGGAACGCTTCCGCATCGGCTTCCAAAACCACGTGCAGAACGACATTGTCGTAGGCTTTGTCGTCGTGATGAACGTGCCGTTTCCAATCCGAAGCGCGGACGTGTATTTCGACGTTCCCTATCCACAAAATGCCGCCTATCTTGATTTTGGCATTAAAAAAGTCGGGACCGGCATCGAAATTGTGCTGTCCGGGATTAATAATTTCAATTTTTTCGCCGGTGGCAACCCGCATATCTTGCTTATTGAAAAGCATATCTTGCCATAAAAAATGTAAAAAGGATTCTTTCATCACTCGTGCCGCTAAAAGTTTTTTATGCAAAGTAACAAAAAAATTCTTACATTTGCATGTTTTTAGTAAAAAAACGGGGTGTAGCGCAGTTGGCTAGCGCGCCACGTTCGGGACGTGGAGGCCGTGTGTTCGAGTCACATCACCCCGACAAAATCAGCCGTTAAAAGTTGTTTATCATGAATGTAAACACACAAATAACGGCATAGTTTTGTAAGAAAATGAAACGAGTATTTACCATTGTGTTGTGTGTTGTGATGTGTTGCCCTGCCGTGATGCGGGCGCAACAACCTGTAAACCCTATGCAGGTTGGCGTATGGATGTTCAATGCCGATGCCGGACTTGGCATTATCAACGATGTGGCGCATGTCCCTGCGGGGTTTGCGTTCAAACTTGCGTTGCAACGAGGATTATGGGAGGCTGATTTGGGCGTTGTAACGCTGGGAATGGAAACAGGCATGGCGCTGAGTTCCATCGTAGAGGGCAACCAAACGCTCCGTTATACAAAATTCAACATCGCGCCCCGCGCAAGCTGGCATCACGGATGGGACACCGACGGATTTGACACGTATGCCGGATTAGCCATGGGCATAGGTTTTCTCACGCAAACAGATATTGCCACGCAACCGCGTTTTTACGGCAGTGTGTACATCGGCGGTTCGTATTTTTTCAATGACGGACTGGGCGTAAATGTAGAATTCGGATACGGCACTACTTTTGCGCAAATTGGCGTGATATACAGATTCTAAGATTACAATTCGCCCGCCATCAACCGCAGGCTTATTTCCGATATTTTAGCCTGATACATGGCGTTCCATTGGCGGTCGATGGCGTCAAGATAATTTTTTTGATAATCGCGAAATTCCAATCCTGAGAGGTTCCCCAACTTGTAACGCGACATGGCAATATCAAGGCTCGTAGCGGCTACAAAAGCGCTTTCCTGTTCAAATGCAATCAACAAAATGTTGTTTTCATACGTGTTGTAAAGCAGCGTAATGTCGCCCAACACTTCATTTTCCAATTGTTTATAGTTATATTCCTGACTTTTAATATTGAGTTTGGCATTTTTCACGCGGCGCGATACGTCAAAACCCGAAAATATATTCCATGAAAGCGAAAATCCCCAATTCAACCCATTGCTGCGGTTGTAAGTGGTAACGGCTTTCTCGGCTTCCGTAAGCCCAAAGCTATAGCCTGCGCCGAAATTGAGCGAAGGAAAAAAAGCGGCGCGGGCAATCTGGAGGTCGTAATCCGACACGTCCATGCCGTGGCGTGCAATGAGCAGCATATTGTTGTGAGCCAATGCCGCATGGCGCACATCGTCATACTGCATTTTCGGCGCAAGCACAATGGTGTCGTCCACATATCCTTGCCGCATGGATTGCGTGGTCATCAAAGTATTGAGGCGCACGTAAGCATTGCGTACCGTTTCTTCCTGCTGCATGAGTTTTGAACTGTCGGCATTAAAGTCGATTTTCGCTTGCCATAAATCAAGCCCCGACGCCGCTCCAATGCCGTAGCGTTCATGCGCCTGTGCATAACGTTCAGCCGACAGCGCCAGCGAATATTGCGCCGCCTCAAGCCGTTTTTGCTGCACAAGGATGTTGTAATATTCCGCACAAAGCGACGCCACAAGGTTGTCGGTAAGCATTTTCAGCCGTTGGTTGCTCGCGGCAAACAGCGTCTTTTGCTTGCGGTGTTCGTTGAACATGGCAAGTCCGTCGAACAGCCGCCAATTAAGGCTCACTCCCGCATTATAGACGTCAACCACGCCTCGGTTAATGATATTGGTCGTACCGTTGCTTTCAATTTCCGAATCCATTATTGATTGGTTTTGCGAGCCGTCGATAGCCACCGTAGGGAGATATTGCGAAATGGTAACGTTGTTGGCGGCAATGCCGCGTTCCGTATCCGCCGCCTTAATGCCGTAATTATTTTCCAAGGCAACCCTGATGCACTCGGCAAGGCATATACGCTCTTGCGCCGCAACGGGTGCGGCAAACAGCAACATGCTGCAATAACAAACAGTAATAGCAGACCATTTCATCAGAAACTATAATTATAAGGTACAAAGATACGAAAATTCTCTATCACGACACCCATACCGGTGGAAAATAATGTCGTTTTTCTCGAAATTATCAGTATATTTGCATTATTATGACGAATACAATAGCACTTTTTCTCGAAAATACCGGTCGGCACATCACGTGCTCGCGCGGCGATACGCTGTCGGCGATTATTGAAAAATACCGCATCAAGCTGCCGCACCGGATTTTGGCGGCATTGGTGGATAATAAATTGAAAGAACTTTCGTATGCACTGTACAATCCGCATAATATACGGTTTATCGACATGTCGCATCCCGACGGACAACGTACGTATCAACGTTCGCTGTCGTTTCTTCTTCAAAAAGCGGTGCGCGATGTGTTGCCCAACCATAAATTGGTAATTAAATATTCGGTGCTGAACGGCGTTTATTGCGAACTGTACGGCGGAAATCCGATAGACAAAACAGGGCTGCAAAAAATCGAAAAACGGATGCGCGAATTTGCCGCCGCAGACCTGCCTTTCGCGAAGCAGAAATGCCCGACCGAAGAAGTTACCGCCTTGTTCGTCCGCCAAAACCAACCGGAAAAAGCGCTGCTGCACCGCACCTGCGGAAACTTCTACACCACGTTGTACACTATGGACGGCTACGCCGACCATTTCTACGGACCGCTTGTGCCTTCTGCCGGCTACGTGAAAGTATTTGCGCTGAGCATGTACAAAGTCGGATTTGTAGTGCGCCTGCCCAACCCCGAAAAGCCCGACAATGTAGTGCCGATAAAAGTGCAGCCGAAACTGTTCGACGTATTCCGCCGGCACAACGAATGGCTTGAAATCGTAGGAGCGCACACCATCGGGAACATCAATAAACTGATACAGGACGGGCGGATGAAAGACATCATCACGATGTCGGAATCGCTGCATGAAAACCAATATGCACAATTAGCCGAAGCCATTTTCAGACGACGCAACCATGTAAAACTCGTACTCGTTGCCGGACCGTCGAGCAGCGGAAAGACCACGACGTCGAAACGGCTGGCGGTGCAAGCCCGCGTATTGGGGCTGAACCCCGTGCTGCTCGAAATGGACAACTACTTTGTCGACCGCCTGCACACGCCCCGCGACGCCGACGGCAATTATGACTTTGAAGCCGTAGAAGCGCTCGACCTGCCGTTTTTCAACGAACAGCTGCACGACTTGCTGGCAGGTAAAAAAGTGCAAATCCCCACCTTCGACTTCCATGAAGGCAAACGGTTTTTCGACAACGACAAAATACTACAAGTAGGCGGCAACGACATTTTAATCATGGAAGGCATCCATGCGCTGAACCCTGCCGTAAGCAAAGCCGTGCCGGACAAGCAAAAATACCGCATCTACGCGTCGGCGCTCACCTCCGTATCGGTGGACGAAAACAACCGCATTTCCACCACCGACAACCGGCTTATCCGCCGCATGGTGCGCGACTTTAAGTTCAGAGGCTACAGCGCCTCCGAAACCATCATGCGCTGGCAGAGCGTCAGGCGCGGCGAAGAAAAACACATCTTTCCGTTCCAAGAACGCGCCGACGTCATGTTCAACTCCGCCCTGCTCTACGAAATGTATATCCTGCGCCACCACGCCGTGCCGCTGCTGCTGCAGATAAAACCCATCGACCCTGCCTACGTCGAAGCCGTGCGCCTGCTCAAATTCCTGCAATACTTCGAGCCGGCGTCGCACGAAAACGAAAAATACATCTGCCCCACGTCCGTCCTGCGCGAATTTATCGGCAACGGCATCTTTTAAGAAAGTACGTGAGTAAGAACGCCCCGCCGCCACCCGCCCCGCTGCGGTATTTTTACTTATAAGAAATCACGTAACGCAACACTTCTTCCTCTACGATACCTTTCACATACACTTTTTCCACATACCCGTCCCCATCGGTTTCATAGCGATATACTATCGGATTTACGGCATCCTCTACAATTATTTTTTCCGGTAAATTCTTTGAACTTTTCCCAAACCACCCCTCTATCGGGTCGTTAGCGCCTACGATAAGCCATAACAAATCCACGCCGCACGGCTTATTCAACATCGCGCCATACTCCAGCGCGGCGGTCTGTTGCCCTTCCGAATGACTGCCGCCGTCGTAGTACGTTCTCTTTATTGCCGTCAGATTCCCGTTTTCCCACGTATAGTCGGTGTCGGACAACTGCACCCCTTCGGCATATTCATACTTTACCAAATACCCGTCGCCGTACGTCCAATGATAATAACCCGTATTATTCATCGAAACCACATTGCCGTCGCCGTCCAACTTATATATAAACCGTACGGTAGCGCCGTTGCCGCTTCCATTGATTTCCACCGTGCCGCTTGTCGGATAAGTTAGCGTAAGCACAAATGGACTGTCATACTGGACGTACGTGATGCGCCATTTCACCACCCTGCGGAGAGAATCATACTCAAATTCATGACCGCCGACAGCCGCGGCATATACCTCGCTGTCATGGTATCCGACGTCGATGCGGCTCGCCAGCTTCACGACGGCGGTATCCTCACCGTTTCCGTTGCCCACCGCCACCTCGGCAGGGTCGTCGGGATTGCATCCTGCCAAAAACACCGCAGCCGTCAGCCACAGACTTGCATAAATTACATTTATTTTTTTCATATCATTAATATTTTTAAATTAGAAAATATATAAGACATAACCTGTTCCTCTTTGGGCGTTCCCGAAAGTTCTCCCGACATGCCGGATGACGCTCCCGACATGCCGGACGATGCTCCCGACACGTCGGATGACGCTCCCGACATGTCGGATGGCTCTCCCGACACGTCGGATGATGCTCCCGACATGTCGGAAAAGTGTTGCGGAAGACGCGCTATTATATATGTAGGTATCGGAGCAGGCGGGAGTGTCCGCTGCGGCGTTAAGGAGATTCCCAAAAACGCAAAACGCTGCAATTAGTTGATTATGAGATTCGTGGGGGGGGTAAATCTGCCTAAAAATCTTTCACTTGCCGGAGGGCTTCCGGCAGCAGGTAAAAGGATGTATAGACGGTTGTACATAGTCTAAATGTTTATTTTCTTGGGTACAAAGGTAGAAATTATTTTTGTAATCACCTAATCACTTATAGCGTAAATATTTTTCGCGTTTCAGGCAAAAGGCGCGGACGTCGTCAGCCCAGCAGGCGCGGATTTCGGCTTCCGTAGCGCCTTGCACGATGAGGGTTTGAATGTGCGCCGTTCCCCATAATTTTGAAAAATAGGGGGTGAAGAAGCGGTCTTTACGGTCGAAACGACGGTAGGCGTCGAGCAGCCATTCCAGCCGCAGGCGTCCGTCGGCGGTGAGCGTCGTCGGCGGAAAGCGGCGCAGGTCTATGCCGTAGCAAGTGTCGCCTTTCAGGGGCGGGTCGGCGGCGCCGGCGGTCGGTTTCGGTACGAATGAAAAGCGGTACGCGCCCTTAAAAGCCGGATGTCCGAATGTCTGGAACGGAAATGCCGTACCGCGTCCGAGGCTTACGGCGGTGCCTTCAAAGAAGCAAAGCGACGCATAGAGGTACACGGCTTGCATGTTGGGCAGGTTGGGCGACGGCTGTACGGGCAGTTCATACAGCGTGCGGTGCGTATATCCGAGGCAGGGTATTACGGTGAGGCGGCACTGTATGCCGGCGTTCAACCATCGTTCGCCGTTAATCATATTTGCGAGTTCGCCGAGCGTCATGCCGTGTACCACCGGAATGGGGTGCATGCCTACAAACGAGCGGTGTTCGGGTTGCAGTACCGGTCCGTCTACATAAAATCCGTTGGGGTTGGGACGGTCGAGCAGTATCAGCGGGATGCCTTGCTCGGCGCAGGCTTCCATGACGTAGTGCAGTGTGGAAAGGTAGGTGAAAAAACGCAGTCCTACGTCTTGCATGTCGAATACCATGCAGTCGATGCCGCGCAGTTGTTCGGGCGTAGGCTTGCGGGTTTTACCGTACAGCGACACGACGGCAAGCCCCGTCGCCTCGTCTTTTCCCGTGCGGATGTGCGCGCCGGCGTCGGCTGTTCCGCGAAAGCCGTGTTCCGGCGCATAAATACGCGCCACTTGTACGCCGCGCTGCAGCAGTTCGTCAATCAGGTGCGCACCGCCGTCGACAATCGACGTATGGTTGGCGGTAACGCCTACCCGTTTTCCTTGCAGCATCGGAATGTATGCGTCGAATTGCGCTGCGCCTACCGTAATTTGCGCCGGTAGCGGAAGTGCGGCAAGCGCGCTGCAGAGGAGGGTGAGGAGGAGGCGTTTCATTTGCCGTTGGTTGTTGTGTCGGCAGCCGCCGGTTGTTTCTTTTTCCGCCCGAACCAGCGTGTAAGCAGTTCGCTGAAGTTGTTGAAATCTTCTTGGTAGATGAATCCGACGCCGCTGCGTTGCGCGTTGTCAAATTCATCGGTAAACTGGTCGGCGGAGTAGGTGAATGTTTTGCCGCGAAAGCGCCCTTGCCTATCGAATTTCATTTCAATGTCGAGGTCAAAATTGTTGGTATACGTTTCTTCCATGTCGTTTGTGCCGTTGCCGTATGTGCCGTTGATGGCAATGCGGTTGTTGAACAGCTGCGTAGATACGGCTACGTCGAAGGCGCTGTTTCCCTGTTCGGTCGTGTTGTACGTAACGCCCATGTCGAACGGGATGTTCAGTTGCGTAAAGATGTTGCTCAGTTGGTTCGACAGCAGTTCCGAAGCGCCCGACGTAAGGCTGACGTTGCTAATCCCCGATTGCTGGTCGGGCATAAAGCTGTTGAATGCAAGCAGCGCGAGGAATTGCCGTGTTTTTTTTTCTTCGGTGTTGAAAGCGGTTTGTACCTGCGCCCGCGTGCCGGGGTCAAGGTTTTGCACGTCTATGCTATAGTCCAGCGCCGGTGTAAAGAGGTTGCCCGAAATGTTGATTTTACAGTCGACGTTTCGCCGCGCCTGCGCTACCGTCGAACTTATGGTGGTGTTGCTCATCAACGTGCTGAGCGAAACTTTGGTTTTGTACAGTCCGTTAATGTCGAGCGTCGTTTTGTCTAAGTTGCCGTTGAATGCAATCCGGCTGCCTTGTTCGAGAATGAATTTTTTGCTGATGATGTTTTGTAGCGTGAAAAAATATTCGCCGTGGTCGATGGTGTAATCGCCGTAACATTTGAACAGGTCTTCGCGTTCGTTAATGTTGAACATGATGTTTCCGTTGCCATGGGCGCGTATAATATCGCCTGCCTTTTGGTCGAAGATGATTTGCACTTCGGCGTCGGGTGTTGCCGTGAGGCTTACGTCGCACGTTATGCGTTGTATGTTTTTTTTCAACGAAACGCGGGCGTGCCATTTGTGGACGTCGTCTTTTTCCGGCTCAACAAATGTGAGTCCGCTGCTTTCTTTCGCTTGATAGCTGTTTTGCACAGGGATGTAGACCACCGAATTGTCGTTCGTCGTAGCGGTAACGGTAATGGCAGTGTGTGCTTCGTCGCCTTTAATTTGTACGCCTCCCGTGGCGTATGCTTTTCCGTAGAAAAGTTCGTTGTGTTTCGATGTGGTATTAAGGCACAACATGCGTTCGACTTTTACTTGCAGGTCGTATTTAATATCTCTGAAATATTGGTGTTGCAGCGTGCCGTTGAGTACTCCCCGCCCGCCGTTATTGTCGCGCACTTCCGCATCGTGTATGCTGATGGTCGTAGGCGTAATTTCCACAGGCAGCGAAAGCGTATAATGTGTCTGTAAATAATCAACCGTTAGCCCGATGCTGTCGAGCATCACATTCGAGCCGTACAGTCTCGGTTTTTTGCTTAATCCTGTAAGACGGAAATTTCCCGAAAGGTATCCGTTTATGTTCGTCAATACGTTGCCGAGCAAAGGCTCTACGAGAACGGCTTTGACCCGGTCAAGCTTTGAGTCGATGTTCAACCTGTCGTCTTTCGGATTATACGTGCCGTTTACGACGAATGTTTTTTTGCCTTTTTCGTTAATTTCGGCAAACAGTCTGAACAGTTTTTTACCGTTATCCCAATCGCTTTGCAGCGTAAGGTCGCCGAGCGGATTCCCGTTGGCAGTAAGCCTCCGCCCTTTAAAGGCTGCAAAAATTTTGAGGGTGTTGTACATATCGGTAAGTTTGGCTTCGCCCGACAATATGCCGTCAAACATATAGCCTTTTTGCGATGCAAGCGTATTGAAGTTCGACACGTCAAAATTGCGGAAACGAATGGCAAACGTATCGGTCGGAGCTTGCGAAATAACGCCGTTTACGGCAATCTGCTGATGCTGGTTGGCTATGCGCAGTCGATTGAACGTAATCACTTCGTTGTCGATAGTAAGGCTTGCCGGAATAATATTCCACAAGGTGTCGCCAAGCACCATCGCCGACGGCTGAATTTGTATGCTGACGAGCGGATTTGTCCTTTGTTCCGACTTGCTGAACAGGGTGGTGAAATGCAGCGCGCCGTTGCTCGTTCGTTTGCCGTTGTTATTGTCAAATGCCAGCGTGGTGTTTACGATATTTTCGGCATAATCAATAGTTCCCGAAATGTTATGGACAGGAATTTTGAAAAACTCCGAGGCGTCGACATGAATGGATACCTGCATTTTGTCGGCGTTCGTTTCGATGAAATTTTCGGCGTTGATGTCCACATTTTGCACCCAGTCATTACCTACGGCAAGCATAGGGCTGCTGAGCGCGGCTGTAAGACGGTCGTCGGGTGTGAGGCGAATCGAAAGTTGCGTGTTGTCGGCTACATATAAATCGGGGTACAACGCATACGATATGCCGTTGTTTTTTTTCACCTTGAACGTAAATTCATAATCGGATGCACGGTTTGTATGGTCGTGGGCGGTAGATAGGCAGGGCAGGTATTTTTCGTAACCGATAGACACAATATCATGCAAAAATTGCGAAAACGAATGATTCCCGTGAAAATCGGCATCGGCAAAATCCGAACGCAGTTTCAGCCGGAAGACATCGTCATCGCGCGAGATAAGCAGCGACAACGAACCGACGTGGTACACTTCCGATTTATCACGGTAGAAAATATTGTCTATCGCTATACGTCCGTTGCCTAAATCAAACGCATTGATATAGCTGGTGTTTACCGTTATGTTCGCTTTAAGCTCCGATATGGTGTCGTGCTGATTGAAGTGCAGGGTAAAGAGATTCGCATGTTGTATATCGACGGTATATTTGTGTTGCAACGCAAACGTGCTGTCGCCGCCGTCATCAAATGCCACATAGCCGTCGAAATTCATCAACAGGTGCGGGTCGTTACAACCTACTCTCCCTCGAAAGTCGCGGTTGCTCAGCGTACCGTCCACGATAACATCCGAGTAACGATAACGATTGAAATCAAATTTTGAAGCGTAGCCGCGCATTTTAAAAATAAAATCTTCGTCCGACGGCGGGTTAAATACCATTTTGACGGAAGCATACGCACCCAATTCGCCTATCACGTTTTTCTGCAATAATTTTCCGAGATGAAACCCTTCCGTATTGGCTTTACCTTCCGCTATCACGCTTTTTTCTTCGGTCGGACGAAACAGCATATTGAGTTTCACCTCCCCCAACGAAGTGTTTACATTTCCGTCAATATTGAATGCTTTGTGAAATCCGTCAAACGTTCCGACGAAACAAATATTGCCAAGCGTTTGTACCATTTTGTCGGTCTTGGGCTGGTACTTGTCTTTTATCAACTGCCGAAGAATGTACGCAAGGTCTTCCGACGTGGTTGATATATCGTCGAAATTCATACAAAGGTTCGTTTTATTGACATTCGGCAAGCCGGTTAATTGAAATGAACCGACGATGCAAGTCGGTCTTTCAGGCAGCGTAATATTCAATCTTTCGCTTTGCAAATCGTTGACTGTGCCGCTCACTACGCCGTTGAGATATGTAACAAGGTTGTCGGAGTCAAAATTCCGCGCATAGTGCTTAATCGTGAGAAACGATAGTTTTGAATCACGAAAGTCGGCAGTCATTTTCACTTTTGCCACAAACTTGTTAAAATCTCTGTAATGACTGTAATCCATGGCATACGTTTTCATTTTGATTAACGAATGATTGTCGTCAATCGTTACGTTCTGCATGAGTACTTGCGTAGCGGTGATATTTACTGTTCCGGAAGTAAACTTGTTGACGTCGTAACCGCTTTTTTCGTGAAAGCGCAGCCCTGCTATGCGGAACGAAAACGTATCGCGTTGGATAACCAAATTGCGCAAGTCAATAAAAATGCTGCTCAGCGACAAGTCGGAGAAATTAATCACATCGGGCGGTACGACTAACGGATTGCGTAAATTTTGATATGTCATACGGAAATTAAACAACGCTATGTTGCTTACTTTTATCATTTTTTCCGCAACAGACGGCTTACTTTCTTTCGCGGTGGTATCGGGGCTTTCAGCGGTTTCCCATACATGCCGTAAGTTCGTGCCGCCGCCTTGGAATGAAACGATGTTACACACGCCATTATACAAATTCACCGTTTTTAGCATCAAGTTCCCTTTCAATAACTCATAGCCTGAAAACGAGAGGGAAGCATGTCCGGCATAAAGCAGCGTGTCGTTGTTCGCGTCGCCTACATAGATTCCGGTTACCACCAATTTATTGAAAAACGAAAAATGCACCGCATCTACAGCAATAGACGAATTAGGAAACTGATGTTGAATATTCTCCACCACATCGCGTACAATAAAGGTTTGCACCGACGGGATTTGTATAACAAAACTCAGCGCCAGCGGCAAACTAACCAGTACAATAAGCGTAATAATAGCCGCTTTTTTCAATTTTATGAAAGAGGATGAACTCATCAACTTACAAAGTTACGAATTTTTTTCGTATGTTTGCAGCATGATAGTAAATAATCATACAGAAAAAGGATGTACGATTCTTGGCATCGAATCTTCGTGCGACGACACTTCGGCTGCCGTCATCCGCAACGGACGCCTGATGGCAAACGTGATGGCAACACAAGAAGTACACCGCAACTATGGCGGCGTAATCCCCGAACTTGCCTCGCGGGCGCACGAACAGCACATCATTCCTGTGGTAGATCAGGCGTTGCGCGAAGCGCATGTAACAGCAAACGACCTCGACGCTATCGCTTTTACGTGCGGACCCGGTTTATTGGGTTCGCTCTTGGTGGGGGTGTCGTTTGCCAAAGGATTGTCGTTGTCGGTTGGTGCGCCGTTGGTTGAGGTCAACCATTTGCAGGGGCATGTGCTATCGCATTTCATTGACATACCCGACAGACAACTGCCGCATCCGTCATTTCCGTTTCTTTGCCTGTTGGTGTCGGGCGGACATACGCAATTAATAGTAGTGCGCAGCTATTTCGATTTTGAAATCATCGGAAACACGATTGACGACGCCGCGGGCGAAGCGTTCGACAAATGCGCAAAAGTAATGGGATTGCCTTATCCGGGCGGTCCGGTGATTGATAAATTGGCTGCCGCAGGCAATCCGCAGGCTTTCCGCTTTGCCAAACCGCGCGTGGGCGGGCTTAACTACAGTTTTAGCGGATTAAAAACATCATTCCTCTACTTTCTGCGCGACAAGGTAGCCGGAAATCCCGACTTTATTGCGCAACACCAAGCCGACTTGTGCGCCTCGCTGCAACAGACAATTATTGACATCCTGTTTGACAATCTGATAAAGGCGGCTGCCCACACCAGCATCCGCGAAGTGGCAATTGCAGGCGGTGTATCGGCAAACTCAGGATTACGCCGCCGCCTGATAGACGAAAGCGCCCGCCGAGGGTGGACAGCCTACCTTCCCGAACTGAAATTCACGACCGACAATGCAGCAATGATTGCCATTGCCGGCTATTATAAGTTCCTGCACGGAGATATTACAGGGCTTGATATTGTTCCATTTAATAATTAATTCAACCGCCCGCAATCTCTATATAACGCACTACGTTTCAGTATGTATGTGCCTAAGTAAATGGACTCATAAATCCGTGTTTTTCTGCTCGTCAAAAACCCAATTGTTAAAAACATGTTTGTAAGTTTCCGGCCAAAGGCTATCTTTTATGGAGCAATTTCAAAAAATGTATCTTACATTTGTAGTGTTTATTTAGCCTGATAAAAGTCTGATAATTTATGAAACGACTTATTATATTCTTCGTATGTGTGACATTTGCCTTGCAGGCGCAGGCGGAGGTAATTACATTTTTCGCAGCCGGTTCGGTTGACGGACGTTTGAAAACCGTGCCGGGGTCGTGGGTAACAATCGACTGGGAAGATGAAGCTCCCTCCTTTTTTGCATTAGCAAAAGCCATAGGAGAACCTGACGAAGGTTGGGTTTATTTCAGCAGGTCGGATATGATGACTTCGGCAACCTTGACTACGTATGAGTCTATCGAACGGCTCACTTTCAGCAACGGGGTATATATGCTTACGGCATTGAATTTGGACGGCGCGCCGTCCATACAGACTGTGGATTGCAGGGATGTCGGATTGGTTTCAATAGGTATAGCTAACAGCGCCAATCTAACGAATTTGTTATGCGATCAAAATAATTTGACCGATTTGGATGTAACTAATAACGTAAACTTAAGCACACTGTCTTGTACTAAAAATCATCTTACACTTTCTGTCCTCAAGCAAATTTCCGCCACGATGTTAGCAAATGGTGTCCCTCTCGCAAATATACGTTTAGCAGAACAATCTTTAGGCGCTACGTTTTTAATTATAAATCGACTGTTTGAAATGCCTACCGAAGAAACTATAAACGGCAAACAAACTTACTACACCGTAACCAAAGAAGGAGGTGCTACTGCCATACCGGGAACAGATTACAGTATTACCGGCAAACAAATCACATTTCACCAACTTGGTACTTATAAGGTAACTATGAAGAATGAGGGTCTTGTGCATTACGACGGAGAATCGGAAAATTTGGTATTTGCAGAATACATAGTCCATCAGGAGACGCCGATGGTGGACACCATTCCGGAACAGGTCTATACAGGATACCCTATCGAACCTCCGCTCACTGTAATGTTTGACGACTCGCTGTTGACGCCGGGCGTTGATTATACGGTAGAATA
>JAITPN010000048.1 GCA_031289415.1 Prevotellaceae bacterium
ACTCTTCACCCTTTGCATTATTGAAAATAATATGTAAATTTGCACCTACAATTACCTAATTCAATTAGAGATGAAAAACAGATGTATCATACAACGCTGCGCCGGAGGAAATACTTTCCCCGCCACATTCGCCCCGACCCGCTCGCGGGATGTCGCGAACCATTCGTGGGATGTCGCGAATGATTTGCGGGATGTAACGAACCATTCGCGGGATGTCGCGAGCGATTTGCGGGATGTAACGAATCGTTCGCGGGATGTCGCGAGCGATTTGCGGGATGTCGCGAACCGCTCGCGGGATGTCGCAAATGGTTTGCGGGATGTCGCGAGACACGCGGGGAACTCCCAAAAACGAACAGGGCGCTTATTCTATAAATATTCATTTAAAATCAATAAATTATGACAACAGCACGCGATTTTCTTCCAAGACCAGACCGCCAATTCTTAGGCTGGCTGGCTGTAGTGGTTCATTATTTAAAAGACAAGTTCGGCGCATGGCATATTCCTGAAGACGAGCAGCAGCGCATCGAGCAGCTGCTGGCTAATTTCGCTGCGGCGTTCGGCTTGGTCGATAATCCGCAAACGCATACGCCGGCTGCCACTACCGCCAAGCAGGAGGCGCGGAAGGCGGCGGAAAGCGGCATCCGACGCCTGCTCAAAGCGTACGTAACGTACAATCCCCTCGTGACGGACAAAGACCGGCGGGCGATGGAGCTGCCGATTCACAAGACGACGCGCACGCGGGTGTCGGTGCCTACGACGATGCCGTTTTTCGAGATAGACAGTTCGGTGATTCGCCGCCTCATCATTCATTTCTTCGACCAAAATGCGAGGAAGGCGAAGCCCGCAGGCGTGCACGGCGCAGAAATCCGGTGGGCGATTCTCCATGTGCCGGTAACGCATTTGAAGGATCTCGTCAATTCGTCGTTCGATACGCATACGCCGTTTATGCTCGAGTTTGACGAGGACGAGCGCGGCAAAACCGTGTATTTCTGCCTTTGCTGGGAAAATACGCGGGGCGAAAAAGGTCCGTGGAGCGAAATCGTGAGCGCGGTGATTCCGTAATGGGGGGTTGAAAAAAATTAACTATCTTTGCCGCCATGATTGACGATTTTCACCATAAAGGTCAGCGGCAGCGCATGGTTGAGGAGCTGCGCGCCGCGTTTAGGTTCGACGAGCGGGTGCTTGACGCCATGGGTCGCGTGCCGCGCCATTTGTTTCTCGACAAAGGGCTTGAACATTTTGCGTACCGGATGGACAAATGCCTGCCTATTGCGGCGAAACAGACTATGTCGCAAGCGTTTACCGTAGCCATGCAAACGCATTTGGCTGACGTCCAAAAGTGGGATAAGGTGCTGGAGATAGGCACAGGCTGCGGCTACCAGACTGCCGTACTCGCCGAGCTGGGCGCGCGGGTGTATTCCGTCGAACGGCAGCGCGAATTGTATGAGCAGGCGGCGCGCACGTTGCGGAAGCTGCACTACGGCGACGTGTCGCTCTACTACGGCGACGGGTATGCCGGCAAGCCGATGCTTGCGCCTTTCCGGAAAATTATCGTAACCTGCGGTGCGCCCGAACTTCCGGCACGGTTGATGCAGCAACTCGCCATAGGCGGGCGTATGGTAGTCCCTGTAGGCGGTGCGCAACAGACCATGATGCTGGCGATACGCCGCTCGGACGCCGAGTTTGACGTTACGTCGCACGGCGAATGCCGGTTCGTGCCGATGCTTGAAGGGGTTGTTGAATTGTTGAACTGTTGAATTGTTGCATCGTTGAAACGATTCAAGCGTTCAACAAGATTAAATTTGTATATATGATACACGTAAAGACTTTTTATTTTAACGAATTGCGCGAATGTACCTATGTGCTTTGGGACGAAACGGGCGAATGTGTGATAGTAGATGCAGGCGCAGAAACCGACAGCGAACGGCGCCGGTTGACGAAATTCATTGACGGCAACGGGCTGAAACCCGCGGCGCTGCTGAATACGCACGGTCATTTCGACCATATTATGGCAAACGCTTTTGTGGTGCAGACCTACGGCGTGAAAAGCTACATCCACGCCGCCGACAATGAAATGCTCGAAAAAGCCAACGAGTACGGCAACCTCTACGGCTACCGCATAGAACAACCGCCGTCCGCCTCAGGGTTTTTAACCGAAGAGCAGCCGTTCTGCTTCGGCAATTCGCAGCTGCAAGTGCTGCATACGCCGGGGCATAGCAAAGGAGGCGTATCGTTCTATGCCCGCGACGATAAGTTTGTGCTTACGGGCGACACGCTGTTTAAGGAAAATATCGGGCGTACCGATTTGCGGGGAGGCAGCTACGAGGAAATCATGGACAGCCTGCGCCGTAAACTGATGCCTTTGCCCGACGATACGGTAGTGTATCCCGGACATGGAAAAGCGACGACTATCGGCGAAGAACGGCAATACAACCCTTATGTGCAGTAAAAAACGACAGGCGGCGTTCGTATTCCTCTTCGCGCTTTTACCTTTTGTTGCCGACGCCCAATATTACACCGTTGGCGAGGACCCGTCATGGGTCAAATGGCGGCAGATACAAAGCCGGCGCTTTACGATTATTTATCCGTCGGCGCTCGACGCTACGGCTCAACGCTATGCGTGGCTTTTCGACAGGCTTGCCGACAGCGTGTATGCCCCGCTGGGCGTGCATCCGGCAAAGATGCCCATCGTGCTTCATGCCTACAACGTACGGAGCAACGGACTGGTATCGTGGGCGCCCTCGCGGATGGAACTTTTCACGACGCCGCCCACCGACGCGTATGCGCAGGCATGGGATAAGCAGTTGGCGCTGCACGAAACACGCCACGCGGCGCAAATGACGAAAATAGGCGGCGGGGCTGTGAAAATATTACACTTCGTCCTCGGCGAGCAAGCCGAAGGTCTGGCGGCGGGCATAATCATTCCGGGGTGGTATCTTGAAGGCGACGCTGTAGTGTCGGAAACCGCGCTGTCGGGCGCAGGGCGCGGACGTTCGCCGAATTTTTTAATGCCGCAGAAAGCGTATCTTGAGAGCGATGTACGTTTCACGCAGGATATGTGGAAAAACGGCTCTTACCGTTACCTGATGCCCGGCAATTATGTGTATGGATATATCATTTCTACCTATGCTTACCTGAAAGGCGGCACGCAGACGTTTGACCATACGCTTGGTTATACGGTAAAACATCCGTATGCCGTTCCGCCGTTCGACCGCGGCATGAAAAAATATACGGGACGAAACGAAAAGCAATTGCAAAAAGAAAGTTTCGCCGCACTAAAGGAGATGTATAGGCACGACGATTCGTTGCGCGGCAACGATGCGGCGCATCGTCCGCTTGCCCCGCGAAGCCACGATTACTGCGCGTTCCGCTACCCCGCAATAACGGACGACCACCGCACCCTCGCCGTGAAAAATACCTTGCACAGCGCCGCCCAACTTGTGGAAATCGACAGCCTCGGACACGTACATACGTTGCGCAGCATAGGCGACATCAATAGCAGCCTCCAGCACAGCCGCGGCGTGGTTTACTGGACGGAAGCCGCGCCGCACCGCCGCTGGGCGCAGCAAAGCTACTCGGTAATCAAAGCCTACGACGTACGCAGTCGTAAACTACGTACGCTAACCCGCGGCACACGGTTTTTCGGCGTAAGCATCAGTCCCGACGGCACACAGCTTGCGACCGTAGAAAATACGCCCGAAGGCGAATCGCGCATCGTGGTTATACCTTTAATATATAACGACGCCCGACGCCCGCCGAAGTTATTGCCGGAAGCAGCCCGCCGCATCCCTGCGCCGCGCCATCAGGTATGGAATCACACCGCTTGGTATCCTGCAAGCGATACGCTCATCGCAGCCACGCTGCTTACCGACAACGGATGCGGATTGTATGAAGTGAATCTTGCATCGAAAAGCTACACCACGCTAATCAAAGATAATTTTCAGGATATTAAAAGACCTGCGGCAAGCCGCGATTTTATAGCCTTTGAATCGGGATATGACGGCGTAAACAATATCTATGCTATAAAAACCAGCCGCAACCCACCCACATCCATTTATAAACTGACCAATGCCCGCCACGGCGCTTTCGACGCCGCGTTCAACGCGCACGGCGACAGCATGACGTATGTGAATTACCATACTTACGGATATGAACCTGTGCGCGCGGCTACCGACAGTTTGCTGTGGCAAGCCGACAATTTCATGCAGCCCTACCGCTTCGCATGGGCTGACAGCCTGTCGAAAACGGCGCATATCAATGCGGATACGCTCACGCTTCCTTCCGTCATACGCTACCCAAGCAAGCCGTACCGTAAACTCGACCATCTATTTCGCGTTCACAGTTGGCTACCGTTTTATTTCAACCCCGACGTCATCAGCCAACTGACGCTCGACAGGCTTGCCAACACCATTACGCCCGGCGCTATTTTATTTTCGCAAAACACGCTCGGCACGGCAATCGGATGGGCGGGATACAAATATGAACACGGTTTTCATTCGGGGCATTTCGGCTTCACCTACAAGGGATGGTATCCGGTGATAGAATACAGCATGGATGTGAACGACCGTTATGCCATGCAAAGCAACGTAGCGAACAGCCGTGTCGCATCGCGGGACATGCCTTTCCTCAGTTCCACCGTACGGCTTTACATACCGTTCAATTTCAGCAGCAACGGCTGGCAGCGGCAGTTCATCCCGCAAATTGACGGATATTTCACAAATGACGTTTTCGACACAAATTCATCGTCATATCCCAGCGGCTACGTTTTAGGCGCGGTTACGTGGTATCACCGGCGGGATATGGCTATGCGCGAATTGTATCCGCGATGGGGCTACATGCTCCGTATGTGGTATCTAAGACCGTTAGCCGAAGCCATTTTCAGCGACGTGAAAGCCATACAGGCTACCACCTATATCCCCGGCATTTTACCGAACCACAGTTTGCAGTTGAAAGCAGGCTATCAAACCCAAAACAACAGCGCGCGCCCGGGCGGACGAGCGCTTCCTTTAGCGCGAGGCTATACGTACGGCATTTTCCCCGATGAAATTATTCTCAATGCCGACTATAGTTTTCCGCTATTTTATCCCGATTGGAATATTAGTTACGTCGCTTTTTTCAAACGCGTACAAATGAATTTATTCACCGATTATGCCATCCTGTTCACAGGCGCGGCGAAGCAAACAAAACATGCCGCCGGATTCGATTTTTTGGTAGATATGCACCTCTTTCGTTTCGCATTTCCGATTGCCGCAGGCTTCCGCTGCGCAGTTCCGCTCACCGACGGTATATCGCCGAGTTTTAATTTGTTATTTAACATTCGGTTTCATTAACGAAGCAATCTATATACTTCATTTGAAAAATTGATTTTCTGATATAAATTATTTTTCGTAGATTTGTGCAGAAATAATAATTTTCTGCTTATCAATATGAAAAAAAACTTTTTTATTGCTGCATTGCTCGTGGCGCTTCCTTGCAGTATGCACGCCCAATCGGACGATTTTAAGGTCGCTAAAAGCATTGACCTCTATTTTTCCGTACTGCGCGAATTGTCGCTCTATTATGTGGACAGCATACAACTTGAAAATTTAGTAAACGTCAGCATTGAAGCTATGCTCAAAGAGCTTGACCCTTACACCGAATATGTATCGGCGGAAGACGCCGATGCGTTCGATTTTGCCATTACCGGCGCGTATGGCGGCATCGGTGCAATAATTCGCAAACACAACGACGGCATAGAAATCAGCGAACCATACCGCGACTATCCCGCCGACAAAGCAGGGCTTGTGCCGGGCGACTGTATCCTCGAAATTGAAGGTCAATCGACAAAAAATATGGACGTGCAAACCGCCAGCAACCAACTGAAAGGTCCTTTGGGAAATATCATTACGTTAACCGTTCGCAAACTGAAAACCGGCGACACTATCCGTCTGCCGCTCACACGTGAACGCATCCACATTTCGGACGTGGATTATTACGGCATCCTCAAAGACAGCATTGGGTATATTCATTTGAATGCTTTCACGAAAGGCGGCAGCCGCGATGTAGCCGAAGCCTTTAAAGCGCTGAAGAAGACGAAAAAAATGAAATCACTGATATTCGACTTGCGCTCGAACGGCGGAGGGGCATTAGATGAAGCGGTAAACATTACAGGATTATTCGTGCCGCGCGGCACAACTGTGGTGGAAGCCCGCGGACGGCTGAAAGATTTTGACGCACGGTATGTTACTAAAGAAACGCCGTTGGATACCGATATTCCTATCGTAGTGTTGGTAAACAATATGTCGGCTTCATCGTCGGAAATTGTAACCGGCGCGATACAAGATCTCGACCGCGGCGTAATTGTAGGTACGCGCACGTTTGGAAAAGGGCTTGTGCAAAGCGTACGGGACATCGGATTTAATGCAAAACTCAAAATTACTACCGCAAAATATTACACGCCCAGCGGACGCTGCGTACAAATTGTGGACTATAGCCACCGCCGCGAAGACGGTAGTGTAGGCAATATTCCCGATTCGCTAATCAAAGCCTTCAAAACCCGCAACGGACGCACGGTATATGACGGCGGCGGAATTACGCCCGACATAGTTATCGAAACGCCTGCCTACCATAAAATTTCATACCTGTTGGCAACCCGCGGTTTATTTCGGTCGTATGCCATATTGTATTCCACGACACATGAGCGCATCGCGCCACCCGAAACGTTCCGCCTCACCGACAAAGAATATGAGGCGTTCTTACAGTATCTTTCGGGCAAAGATTTTGACGACAAAGACGCCGAACTGACAACCTATAAATCTGAAGTACAAGAATTGCTGGAACAGGAAATTTGCAGCATTTATTATTACCAAGAAGGCAGTTTGCGCAACGAGCTGCCGCGCGACGAACAAGTAAGCAAAGCATTGGAAGTGTTGGGAAACAAAGCGGAATATAGAAAAATATTGAACAGATAATATAGTTAAATGAATAATAATTTTTAATTGAAATTGATATGCGTACGATAGTAAAAAAATGGTTACCTTATTTAATAGCATTGGTTTTATTTATTTTGTTTGCGGTTGTTTATTGCTACCCTGTGTTGGAAGGAAAAATAATTTTTGCAGCCGATACAATGAACGGTACGGCGGCGGTGCAAGAAAGTGCATCATATCACGAAACCACCGGAGATTACACCTTTTGGACAGGCGCTATGTTCGGCGGAATGCCGAATTACCAAATCGGCGGCGGACGAACATTTTCTGAAAAAATCATAACTCCGGTAATGAAAATTTTTCGATGGGGGCATCGAAATGTAATCGCTATTTTGTTCTTTTACTTAGTCAGTTTTTTTGTGTTACTAAGGTCTTTCGGCGTAAACAAATGGATGAGTATTGCGGGCGCTTTTGCGGTGGCTTTCTCTTCTTACTTTTTTATAATTATTGCCACTTCTCATAACGGAAAATGCACTTCAATTACGTGGATGACTATGGTTCTTGTAGGCTTTTTGCTGATTTTTAGAAAAAAATACGGCTTGGGAGCTATCCTTGTGATGTTCTTTTCCATGGCAGGCTTCATGCCGCATCCTCAAATGTCTTATTACATCTGTCTGTTGATTGGCGTATTATTTCTGGCAGAAGTTTATATCCATATTCACGGAAAACGATATAAAGACCTTATCATTGCCACAGTCCTGTTTTTCATTTCGTTTGCCATTGGCGTAGGCACGGAAAGTTCAAGGATTTTTGCCAATACGGAATATGCGGAACAAACTATGCGCGGGGGACATTCCGAATTGGCTAAGGAAAATGATTCTGAAAATAAAACAAAAGGACTTGATTTGAACTATGCAACCCAATGGAGCTACGGTATTGATGAAAGCATGACTTTCCTGATTCCAAGTTATATGGGCGCGGCTTCGGGATTCGACGTCGGTACAGAATCACATTTATACAAAGCACTTGTAAAAAAAGGCGTTCCGCGCAATGCAGCCAAAGAGTTTTGTTCCAGCGCACCGGTTTACTGGGGCGAACAACCGTTTACATCAGGACCGGTTTACATGGGAGCTATTATATGCCTCCTGTTTATATTAGCCCTTTTTATCGTAAAAGGACCTTATAAATGGGCATTGCTTGCGGCAACCATTCTTTCTGTCCTGCTTTCATGGGGACACAACTTTATGCCATTTTCTCGTCTTTTTTTCGACTATTTCCCCATGTACAACAAATTCAGGGCTGTGTCATCCATACTTGTTGTGGCGGAAATAACCGTTCCTTTATTAGGGTTCTTAGCGATAAAAGCCATTGCGGACAAAGCCGTTACAAAAGAGAAAATGCTGAAAGGCATCTATTGGTCTGTGGGCATTACAGCTGGTATATGTCTTATTTTCGGACTATTCGGAAACTCTTTTTTAAGTTTCACCTCATCCAACGATACCCAACTTATAGCCCAATTAGAACAGCAAAGAGCCGATTGGATTTACCCAATAATCATTGAACAGCGAGCGTCCATGATGCAAAGCGACGCTTTTCGTTCGTTTCTTTTTATCATGCTCGGCGCTGCCGTGATATGGCTTTACACCAATCAAAAATTGAAAACCGCTTGGACGGCTTTGCTTTTGGGCGCATTGATTGTATGCGATATGTGGACTGTAAACAAACGATTTTTAAATAATGAGTCCTTCAAATCTGCTTCCTTAAAAAAACAATCATTTTCCATGCAGCCTCACGAAAAGCAAATACTGCAAGACACCACGTATTTCAGGGTAATGAATTTGGCAACAAGTACATTCAACGACGCACGTACCTCCTATTATCTGAAATCCGTCGGCGGTTATTCGGCAGCCAAACTCCGCCGTTATCAGGACTTGATTGACGAACATTTGTCAAAAATGAACATGGGCGTTTTAAATATGCTGAACACCAAATATTTTATTGTTCCGTCAGACAACGGCGCTGTTGTGCCGCAACCCAACCCTATGGCACAAGGAAATGCTTGGTATGTAGATTCTTTGAAAGTGGTCAATACGCCGAATGAAGAAAGCGATGCGCTGAACACCATCAATCTTCGAAACACAGCCGTACTCGACAGTCAATTCTCCGGTTTTATTGCCGGTTTTGTTGCCGAACATGATTCTACCGCAACCGTCAGCCTGACAAAATATACGCCCGAATATGTCGAATATTCGTCAAATGCCGAAAAAGACGGCGTCATTGTTTTCTCCGAAATCTATTATCCATACGGATGGAAAGCATATATTGACGGCAAATTCACGGAACATTTCCGGGTAAACTATATGTTGCGGGCGTTGAACGTACCGGCAGGAAAGCACCATATCCGTTTTGAATTTCGCCCCGACAGCATCCGCAATGGAGTTAATATTTCACTCATTTGCATCGGAATTTTATTTGCTACCATATTTGGATATGCAGGGTATCAAATTTACAGATGTAAAAATAAAAAGGCATAAATAAATTAATGGATATTAAGAAAGCTATAAAAGAAAGTATTATCGTTAAGGAGAAAATTTTTAACGATGCTGTGTTATTACAAAAAATCGAAGAAACGGTTTTGCTTATTGTAGCGTCGCTTAAAGCAGGCGGAAAAATACACTTTTGCGGAAATGGAGGTAGCGCTGCCGACGCACAACATTTAGCGGCAGAGCTATCAGGCAAATTTTACTTTGACCGTCCTCCGCTCAATGCCGAAGCGTTGCATTGCAATACTTCATATCTGACCGCCGTCGGCAATGATTATGGCTATGAATACATTTTTTCAAGAATCTTGGATGGCACTGGTAAAAAAGGCGATGTACTAATCGGTCTATCTACTTCCGGTAACTCTAAAAATATTATTAAAGCGTTTGAAACTGCTAAAAATAAGGGGATTAAAATTATTGCACTGACCGGAATCACAGGCGGCGAAATGAAAAACCATGCCGATATTTTATTGAATGTGCCTTCTATGGATACTCCAAAAATTCAAGAATCGCATATCATGCTCGGACATATTATTTGCGAAAAGACAGAAGAAATATTATTTAAATCATAAGTTGTTTTTTATAAGAAGGTCTATTATATCCATTAAATTAGCAGCTTGGTAATCGGGATGACACAACGGAAGATTCGTTTCTTGCGACACAAGCGCAGTACGCATACCACAATTTTTTCCGAAAAAAATATCGGATGCGCTGTCGCCAATCATCAAAGAAGAATGAAAATCAATATCGGGAAAATCTTTTTTCGCCTGTAAAGCCAATCCTGTCTTCGGTTTACGACAACTACAATCATCGCTTTCAAGATGAGGACATACATACACACCATCAATCATTATAGACCTTTTTTGTAGTTCATTAATCATATAGTGATGGACTTGAAGCACATCTTCGTCCGTCATTAATCCTTTGCCTATACCTTGTTGATTTGTTACCACACATACTTTACCGAACAGCGAACGAAGACGAAAAATTGCTTCAAGAAAATCCGGTCGAAAAATAAATTGAGAGGATTTTTTCACGTACCCACCAACAATTCGTTCGTTGATTATACCGTCACGGTCTAAGAAAAGTGTCCAATTTTGATTCATTGCTTTTGCATCGAAATTAATCATTATTAATAGATAATTGCGCTATCGCTTCTAACATTTTAGACCAAGCATATTTTTCTTTTTCGGTTTTGACATTTTGTTCGAAAACCTGTTTGCGATTTTGGGTAAAAAAATCATATAATGAGTCGGCAATATCCTGCGGATTGGGTTGCACGACGTAACCGATTTTACCATGTGGCACAATTTCAGGCAACCCGCCTACATTTGTTACCAGCATTGGCTTTTCAAAGTGAAAAGCAATTTGTGTAACCCCGCTTTGAGTGGCGCTCTTGTATGGTTGCGCCACCATGTCGCAAGCGCTGAAGTAGAGATTCACTTTACTGTCAGCAATAAAATGATTATGCAGCAATATTTTTTCTTCCAAATGAAGCCTTTGTATCTGTTCCAAATAAGGCTTTTCGTCTTCATAAAACTCTCCGGCAACGAGCAGCTTCACATGGAGGTCGCGCAATTGAACGTCTGCAAATGCCTCTATCAACAAATCCAATCCTTTGTAAGGACGGACTATGCCGAAAAAGAGTACATATTTTGTGTCCTGTTCAAGACCAAGTGCCGATTTCGCGATTTCTTCCGTTAATATATCTCCATAATGGTCATACAATGGATGAGGAGAAAAAAGACGAGGCTTCTTTTTATCGAAAAATGAAAGGTCTGATAAAACAGATTTCGACATCGCAATAAAGCCATCGGTAGCTTTCACAAAATAACGTGCAAGCAACTTATCCCCAATACGTTTTTCATGAGGAATGATATTATCCAAAATAGAAATAATCTTTGTTTTTCGATTTTTTCTTACCATTTTTTCAATAGTGCCTAAACACGGCGCTAAAAAAGGTATCCAAAATTTGGTAATGAGTAAATCGGGAGCTTTTTTACGGATTTCTTTACCGACTTTTACCCAATTAAACGGATTTATGGAGTTTATTTTTCGAATAATTTTCAGCTCTTTTGGAGCAAGTTCTTCCGAATATTGGGTTTTTCCGGGAAAGAGAAAAGAGGGATATTGCAAAGTAAAAGTATAAATTTCTACGTCATTCCCTTCTTTAAGATACTCGTAAGCAATACGTTCGTTAAAAGCGGCAAGACCACCACGATAAGGATAAGCTGTGCCGATAATAATAATTTTCATAAATATGTATTTTTAAGTAATTCTTTCTGCGCCTTTTCGTAATCGTCCGGAATACCAATATCAATAAAATAATCTGAAAACGGGTATCCATAAAAGGATTGCTCCTTATAAAATTTTTCTAAAATATCTTTTTCAAACGAAAATTTGGACTGGGGAATATTTTGTAAAAGTTTTTTATTCAAAAGATAAACACCGCCATTAATTAATCCGTTGCCTGTAGCTGCTTCTTTTTCTTTGAATGAGATTATTTTTCTCTGATTGTCAATTTCTACACTTCCATAACGCGAGACATCTTTCACTTGCCGTAAAGCAATGGTCAATAAGCTGTTATTGTTTTGATGAAAAGAATAAAATGAAAATAAATTAATTTTAAAAAATGTATCGCCATTAAGAATTAAAATATCATTTGATAAGCATTTAGATAACGAGAAAGCAATGGCTCCACCCGTTCCAAGCGGTTCTGTTTCATGGGCGTAAGCGAGCTGTAAATTCTTATATGTATTGTGAAAATAGTTTTCTATTTTTTCATGCAGATACCCTGTTGATAGCACCACATGCGTATAATCATATTGAAGTAAATAATCAAATAAATAGCTCAAAAAAGGTTTATTACCTATGGAAGCCATCGGCTTAGGCAAATCATGCAAAACATGTTGCAGGCGAGTGCCAAAACCACCGGCTAAAATGATAGCTTCTTTTCTCATACAGTTGCCCAACTTTTCACTCCTTCATTCACGAATTCATAGCGTTTTGCCTTACCGCCAAAAGATTTCAGCGCATCAATAACCGCATAGCGGGTCAGGTTAGGACAATAGAAAAACATGAAGCCGCCACCGCCGGCTCCCGACACTTTTCCACCGGTAGCGCCTGCTTGTATAGCAGCAGTATAAATACCGTCCAACAAAGGATTAGTAATGTTGAGAGCCATCATTTTTTTATAATGCCACCCAAAATCTAAGATTTTTCCGATATTATCTATATCCCCCCGCAACAGTACTTCTTTCATCATAATAGCCTGTTCTTTAACTTTGTGCATAGCATCAAGCGATTGTTGGTTTTGCTCTTTCACGTTACGACTTTGCATCTCAATAATTTTAGCTGACAAACGGCTGGTTTCGGTGTAATAGAGCACTAAATTATGCGCAAGTTCATCGGCATAAGATTGCCGCACACGCAACGGATTGACAATTACTTTGTCTTGATAAAACTCCATGAAGTTAAATCCGCCGAATGTAGCCGCATATTGGTCTTGCTTGCCGCCTGCCATTTGTAAATCTTCGCGTTCTATTTGATAAGCCAAGCGGGCAATGTCGTATTCTCCCAAAGGCAATTTCAGCCACTCGGTAAAAGCCCCTAAAATAGCTACAACCAACGTGGATGAAGTGCCAAGACCCGAACCGGAAGGAGCGTCCATGAACGTGGACAATTTAAAAGAGAGCGGACGGTGCGTAAAATTTTTCACAATACGGTTATAAATCCCCTTTTGCAATAAAAAGACGCCTTGGGGTTCTATAAAATCACTTTGCACAAAGCTTTCTCTCACCCCTCTGTCAGGAAATTCAAACACAATTTTGCCATCAGTGGCAGGCTCAATAGTAGCATAGGCATACATATTAATAGTAGCATTGAGGATCGCCCCGCCATAAATGTCGGAGTAAGGCGACACATCCGTACCTCCTCCTGCTAAACCTAATCGTAATGGTGCTTTACAACGAATAATCATACTTTATTTTTTTACAAAAATACAAAAAAAATTACTTATACCATTGTTTCGGCAATATTATTGTTTTTCCGGCGACATTATCGAAATCAAATTTATGCGGAAATTTTTTGGCATATAGTGAAGGTTCTCTCCTCTCCTCTCCTCTCCTCTCCTCTCCTCTCCTCTCCTCTCCTCTCCTCTCCTCTCCTCTCCTCTCCTCTCCTCTCCTTCTCAAAAATGTAAACTCTGCAAGTCTTGGAATTTCTACTCCCATTTTCCTGTCAATACCGAAATAATTATTAGGATGAATATGTACACAATAATGGGTTTGTAATATTTTATCAAAAGTATTTTCTACTAAATTGAAAAAACGCTTATTCCATAAATCTTTGAAATAGTGAAACTCTATAACCATAATTCTAAATCTTTTCATTAATGAATCAGAGGTGTTGATTATTGCCGTGTACTCACCCCCTTCAATATCCATTTGCAATAGTAAATCCGAATCTGACAACACCGAACTTGTATTTACCCATTCGTCCATGGTAATATAATCGTCATTATTAACACAACCAATAAACTTTTTCAGAAAATGATATTGACCGGCAGGTATATCAAGTTCGGGTTTATCCACTGATTTATCTGCCATATATATTGCCATACCTCGTTTTGCACAGTCAAGTTCAAAACCGCTAATAGAAGAAACTCCCGGGGAAAAACACGCTGCAATGCCTTCCAAATCGTCGGGCACTAAATAGCCTCCGTCACTGTTCGGACCCAATCGGATTAATTGTTTTTCAGATTCAAACGGATGCAACTTTTCTATAAGCGACAGTATGCTTTCACGAGATGTCGATTTGGTTAAAACGGCTTGTTTAACAAGAAGTTTATTCAACCGATCTACTAACAAAAATGCTTTTTTATCATTCATTTTGATTTATTTTTTTAGTTAATTTTTCCCTGCAAGTTTCATCAACACTTTGTGGATACGCCAAAACAAAATACTTTTCTTCTTTTGTTCGATTTTCCGAAAGCATTTCATATACAACGTTTCGCTCAATCCTTTCAGGCTGCGGTTGTACGCTTTATTCAGTTCCCGCTGACGGTTGATATATTTTCGTCCCCAATATTCGCGATTGTATCGTTTCGCCTTGTCCAAAGGTTGTTCTATGATGTTATTCAGAAACGATTGCAGATTTTTTACAGTATCTGCATAATCATTTTCCATGCCGCATAAAGCAGGCGTTTGCATCATGCGGAGATAAGCGCTGTCGTCCTGATCCAACGCTTTAACCCGCTCGACAACTTCTTCAAACGAACGAAAATCGTGACAGTTGACAAAACTTTCGGTATTAAACCATGTACCCACCGTGGGATCGCCCCAATAAATGGGAATGGTTTGCGAGGCAAAAGCATGTATTAATTTTTCGGTAGTGTAGCCCGGCGAACTTGAATTTTCAAAGGCAATGGCAAATTTATAATTCTTTTGAAATGCCAATTTGTCGTGAACCGCGCCGCCAATGTTATTCATCAACCGTCCGCCGGAAGCCACAGGTTTGTATGCCGACAATAAATCAAAAAACAGCTTCCGCTCAGGCGAGGCGTTGTTGTTGGAATACACAAAACTGCAAAATCCGGTTTTGCTTGCCGAATTGTCCGGTGAGAAATCCGATTTCCGGCGCATCAAATCAAACATTGCAAAGTTCATATAATAATACGGAAATCGCAAGTAGCGGTCGCCATATTGCAAATAATCAAACCCAATGGCATAATCGCATACATTAAAATCGGGCGACTGATTTTCGCCTGTATAGAAAATTTTCACGCCATTATATTTCAAATGTTCATTTCCGAACACAGAAAAAAACACATAATCGGGCGTATCCGACAGCGCCACGTCATACGTTTCGGACAACAATTTATAAAAAAGAAAATTATCAGGAACAAATCCTGTATAAAAATCTACAAATTTAATCTTAATCGTTCTCATAATATAAAACTCTAAAAAGCATTAAAACAAGATAAACGAGCGGCATTTGATAAAATAAATTTTGAAAAACGCGGCATTTTATGTAACAATATAACCAGTATTTTTACTTTATAATTTGTTTTGTAATATAAATTTGTTCTGTAATTTGGAACATTCGCCACCAATGATTTATATATATTTTTCAAAATTATAACCTGAGGATTTACTGCGTTGGTCAGATAATTCAACGCTGCCATCAAATAAGATTTTTTTATGTATATAAAATCCAATTCCATCTGGTATTCGGTATATAAACCGTTATTTTTAGCAACTTGCAATAAACGATTGAATGCCGATAATTTATCTATATATCGTTCGCTGTTTTTTATTTTACTCAGCGAATCGGCTCTCAAAATATAGTGATACAATGGTTTATTCACCATTGCAATACGTTTTGCACAGAGAATATTACACGCTATAAAATAACTATCTTCCGCACTTTTTTCCGGTGGAAATGTAATCGTATTTTCTTTCAAAAAATCTCGCCGATAAATAAAAGTCCAAAAATTTGCCACATGATTCACTAAAAAACCGGATTTGTTTTGATGTGGAAAATCACCCGGCGAGACCATCGGATTTTTTAATATACGGAATTTGTGTCGCCAAAGATTTTCTTGTATGGCATGACAATAACATATATCCGCTTCGTGTAACACGGCGCTTTCATATAAATCTGCATACATTGCGGGTTCTACCCAATCGTCACTATCAAGAAATGCTACATATTTCCCTTCCGCTACCTGCATCCCGACATTGCGTGCCGTACCGGGACCTGAATTGACCGTAGTTTCCGTAAAATGGAACATATTTTTTCGTTCATGTTTCTCAATATGCGTCTTTACAATTTCAATACTGTTATCTTGCCCGTGGTCATCAACTAAAATCACTTCCAAATCCGACAATGTTTGATTTAGCAATGAATCAACACAGGCAATGATATATTTTGCCGCATTGTAAACAGGAATGATAACAGAAATTTTCACCATATTTTAAATAATAAATTCTAAATAATTTGCAGGGTTAATAATCTGAAACAGATGTTCGGGATATGCTTCGGCAAACGAAGCAGGAATTTTCACTTTTCTATTTTCATTCCATTTACATTCATACGCATACAACCGTCCGTCGCGCTCTTCAATATAATCAATTTTTTGTTGTGCGTGGGTACGCCAAAAATACACATTGGCGGAAATACCGTTATAGACAGTATGTTTTTTGCGCTCGCTAATGATGAAGTTTTCCCACAACGCACCGGTATCATTACGCAATGTCAACGGCTGAAAATTATTTATCAAAGCATTACGCACGCCATTGTCATAAAAGTATATTTTACGGCTCTTTTTCAACTCTTTGCGCAAGTTTCGACTGAATGCGGGAAGCCGGAATATGACAACAGCTTTTTCCAACAAATCAAGATAACGTTCCACCGTTTCTTTGTCCATGCCTGCCGTTTTTCCCAATTCATTATAGGAAACCTCATTTCCTATCTGTAAGGCAAGTGCGGTAATCAATTTCACCAATTCGTCGGGACGGCGAATGTTTTTATACGTTAATACATCTTTAAATAGATAGCTATTAGTCAACTCTATAAGCAGCGTTTTGGCATCCGAAGGATGGTTTACCACATCGGGATACATACCATAAATCAAACGATGTTCCAACATGCGTTTTTCTTCCAGTAGCGAAGCGCTATTCACCAATTCTGCCGTGGCAAAAGGGTACAACTGATATTCAAATTTCCGTCCGGTAAGCGGCTCGTTCAGATTATTGCGCAGGTCGAAAGCCGAAGACCCGGTAACTACTAATTGAATATCGGGAATGGCGTCAATAATAAGTTTCAGCGTAATACCAATATCAGCCACCCGCTGCGCCTCATCTATCAATACTATTTTTTTGCTTCCGATGATATTTTTCAATTCGGTAGAGGTAGCGTGTTCGAGCAATGGTATCACGTCCGGCTCGTCGCAATTCAGAAAAAGGACAACTTCATTAGGCTCGTTTTCCACCAATTGGCGTAATAAAGTGGTTTTTCCTACTTGTCGCGGTCCTACTAAAATAACGGCTTTCCCTCTGAAAAAGCGGCTTTTAATCGTGTTGAATAAAATTCTATGTATATTCATAACCCATTATTTCATGGCAAAGATAATCATTTTTTCGCACGTAACCGCCAATTTTATATAAATTCTTCGTATATAACCGAAAAATTCATATACATATTTCGGTTATAACCGCCAATTTTATATCATTTTTTCGTATAGACAACCAAAAGACATTATTTTATGCTATTCGTTTTTCAACAGAAAATCTTTTAAATGTACAATCTGAATACCTTCTGGTGTTGTGCCTAACGAAAAGTCATCTAAAGTTACAATATATTTCGGAAAATTGTCGCCGATTTTCAACAAACTGGTCATTTCTCTGTCACGAGTGCTTTCAAGATTCAGTCTGTAACATACCTGAACATACAAACGCGTGTGAAGCTTTTGAGCTACAAAGTCGATTTCCAACGTGTCTACGCTCCCAACATACACCGTGTATCCTAACCGAATAAGATGTAGATAAACGAGATTTTCCATCCATTTTTGCGTTTCGGTTAGCGGGTCAAACCCACGTATGGCATTACGAATGCCCAAATCTTCAAAATAATATTTTTCGCCCACTTCAAATATTTTTAATCCGTGAACATTTGCCCGACTCACTTTATGGAGAAAATATGCTTGCGACAAGGCGTTTGAATAGTCGAGTACAAGCTGCGTAGGTAATTGCTGTCGTTGCGATTTTAGATATTTACTGATGTTAGACGCTGAAAATAAACTGCCTATGTTGTCCGCTAAAAAATAAACCAAGCGTTCCATAAAATCAACATTTCGTATCTGTTTTCGCATGACCACATCTTTCAGCAAAATGGTAGCATACAGGCTTCTCAAATATTCGAAACATAACGATTCGTCGCCATTTAAGTGAATTAAATAAGGCATACCGCCAATTCTCATATATTTCAACAGGCTCGCGTTGTCAACATTCAACCTATGAAATGTTAAAAATTCGCCATAAGAAAGACTATGAACAGGAAATTTCATGTATCGTCCGGCAAGGTGTGTCGCCAATTCGCCCGATAGCATATTCGCATTGCTGCCGGTACAATATAAATCGCAATTGTTTTCGGCTAAAAGACTGCGTAAAGATTGTTGAAATGCGCTGATTTCCTGTATTTCGTCGATAAAAACATAATTTTTTTTATTGCCGACAAGCCGTGATGAAATATATTCATATAAATCATTATCGGTCAATATATTTTCATATTTTTTAAGCTCTTTATTAATGTAAATAATATGGGCTTGCTCTCCTTCCGATTGCCGTAAAGAGTTTATCAATTGTTTAAGAATAAAGCTTTTCCCAATACGCCGCTGACCGATTAGTATTTTAATAATCGGCTTGCCTACATACGGTTTGATTTTTTCAATGTAGTAAGGTCTGTCTATAATTTTCTCTTCCATCAGATATATCTAATAAATTACGGCGAATATACGATTTTATTAGATATAAATCACAAAATATATAACACTTTTTAGGCTGATATATCTATAAATTACTATCTTTGTGTTATTTAAATATTGAAATAGTTGATACCGATAATGGGGACTTTATTCATTGGATGGGCTTATTTGTTTTTCAATGATGGCTTTCAGCGTTTCTTTGTCGGGCAAGTAAAGCTGATATTTCGAGACAAAAAGCCGCGAACTGATATTGTGCATGGCATATTTCACTTCATATTCGTCTTTTTGCCGAGCCAACACAATTCCTATTGGCGGATTGTCGCCTTCGTTGTTTTCCTCGTTTTCAAAATAGC
>JAITPN010000049.1 GCA_031289415.1 Prevotellaceae bacterium
ACACTGACGAAAACGGTGACGGTAACGCAAGCGGCTTCGAGCAGCGTACCGGTTTCTTACCCCCTCGAAGTAGTCCTCAGCGCGGCTACGCCTTCGGTGCAGAAGACAGGAAATATCGCCACTGACGAAAATCCGTCGTTCAAGGTAACGATTCCGGGTAATGGTGTATTGAGGACAACTGGCTTGTACGATTGGGTAATAACTATTACCGACCCCGGCAACAGTGTAGTGTATTCCGACTTGATGTCTTGGTTCGGTTTTGACTATGATTATAAATGGCCGGTATCCGCAGGCGATTATCTGATTTCATTTGATAATGGCGACGATGAAACAGACTACAACTTTACGTTTGCGTTTACAGAAGCTGCGAGTGGCGTGGAAGAAATAGCACACGGCGGTATTACATGGGCTGACCGCAACCTGTCAGCCGTAGGTGAATTTGCCGATAGCCCGACAAGCACTGCCAAATTTTACACACAAGGACTTTTCGATGCCGGAACAAATGTTTGTCCCGCCGGCTGGCGCATGCCTACCAAGTCTGAATATGCAGCGGCGGTAGCAGGCGGTACAACGATAAACAAAGACGGCGAGGCTTGGGTATCTATTACCATAAAAGACGCGGGAAATCATGAGTTGGTGCTGCCTGCTCCCGGTGGCGGTGTGTATCATCATCAACCGGACGGTGATATCATAGGAATAGGATTCTTCAGCTGGTGGAATAGCGGAGGCGTTACAGATGTGGCACATCATAATTCAGAAAGTCCTTATCATAATCAATGGCCTTGGGATCAATACGTACGTTGCGTAAAATAGTAAAGAAACACACTAATCCTTTTTTTTAAAATCATGTTTAGTTGTGAGGAGCGCCGAAAGGCGCTTCTTTTTTTTTAGATATTTGACATTCCAAGAAAATAGACTACCTTTGCAGCGCATTTCAGTTAGGGAATCCCGTTAAAATCGGGAACAGTACCCGCTGCTGTAACTCTTATCTGCCGTACGTACGCAGATTGTTTTACTCCTGCCACTGATGAACGGCGCACCCTGCGTGAGCCGCAAATTGGGAAGGCGCAAACGTAAAAGAGAAGTCAGAAAACCTGCTGCCGTGCAAAATAAAATTTAGTATCGCCACTTTCGGGCAGAAAAGTACGATGGAACAGAAATATAGTAGAGCATACAGTAAGGCACAACAGCGCTCAGGCGCACGGACAACAACACGGCTCAGCGGTTCAAAAATGCGCTGCACTGTGGTTATGGGATGTCTTTTCACGTGGCTATGCGCGGCGGAAACGTCCGCCATGACGGCAACGCGCGACACGAGCGCGCACGTGCTGCACGAAGTGGTGGTATCGGGCTACACGCCGCCCGCCCCGCTGCCCGCCGAGCAGTACAGCGTGGGTACGCACGTGCTGCACTTCAACCGCGCGGCATTGATTCCGGTGCAGCACCTCAGCCTCTCGGACTATTTGCAAACACACACCGCCATCCACCTCCGCGAATACGGAAAGGGGATGCAGTCGTCCATTTCGCTGCGCGGCACGGCGGCGTCGCACACGGCGGTGCGGTGGAACGGCTTTGATGTGAATATCCCCACGATGAGCGCCGGCGACTTCAGCCGTCTGCCGTTGTTTTTTTTCGATGAAGTAAAAGTGCATGCCGGCGGCGAAAGCGTGTTGTACGGCAACGGCGCAATAGGCGGAAGCGTGGAACTGCTCACGATGCCCGACTTCAACGGAAGCCTGCATGCCCACGTGCGGCAAACGGTAGGAAGCTACGGATATACGTTTACCGGCGGCGCGCTGCGGTGGTCGGGCAAACGGTGGGAAAGCCGCACGAGCGTGATGCACACGCAGGCAACGAATCATTATACTTACACGAACACCCTGCGCAACGGACGGCTCGACACGTTGAAAAATGCGGCGTACAGGAATTGGGGGGCGTTGCAGGAGGTTTATTACCGCGCCGGCAGCCATCATTTGCTTTCGGCGCGGATTTGGTACATGGATTTTTACCGCGAAATACAACCTCCGGTTACTTGGGCGGACAACGTAAAGTATGACGACATTTACGACCGGAATTTCCGCGCGTTGGTGAACTACAGCGGTAAAGCCGGCATACTGACACTGAACGCGCAGGCAGGATATGCGTACGACTACGAGCGTTTCCACGCCGATATAATCGCTTCGGGGAAATGGCTGCAGGCGGCAGAAGCCGAATATGCGCACCGTAAGTTTACCGTGAAGCTCGGCGTAAACAGCGAATACATCAAGCCCGATGTGTATTCTTATTTCGGAGATATAACGGAGTGGCGCACGGATGTTTTTGTGCAAGCGCGGTGGACGCCGTCGGCGCGGTGGACGCTAAGCGGAGGCGTACGGCAAAGTTTCGTAACCGGCGTACAGACGCCTCCTACCCCGTCGGCGGGCGCGTCGTATATATTATGGAAACAGGGGTTTCATGAGTTGAAAATACATGCGGCGGCGTCACGCAATATTAAAATTCCGTCGCTGAACGACCGCTATTGGGGCGGCGGCAACGTATCGCTCAGCCCTGAAACAGGCTTGGAGGGCGAAACAGGTCTTGGGTATAGATATACGCCTCCGGCATGGACGGTGAATGTTACGGCAAATACGTACTACAACCGCATCTCCGACTGGATTCGCTGGTTGCCGTCGTCGCCTATCGGCTCGCAGCAAAACGGCATGATATGGCGTCCGAAAAATGTAGGCGTAGTAGATTGCTACGGCGCGGAATTGCTATGGCAGGCACAACGTAAATGGTGGAAAACGGCGTTGGATATATCGGCAAGCTATGCCTACACGCCTGCGGTGATGCGCAAAGGCGCACGGGCGGGCGATACAGGCGTAGGGCAACAGGCTGCTTACCAACCGCTGCATGTGGCGCACATCGCGGTCAAGCCGTCGTACGGACGCGCGTTTGTGCAGGCGGGCTTCCGCTATGTGGGCGAACGCCATACCACCGACATTTTCGACATACTCGCGCCTTATATGCTTACGGACGTTTCAGGCGGTTATACGTTTTTATTGTCAAAGATATTTATATCAGCGTTGTTGCAAGTAAATAATATGTTCGACGCCGATTATCAAAATATGAAAAATTATGCCATGCCCGGCAGAAATTACAACGTTACACTTCGAATTAACTTTTAAATTTATATAGTATGAGACAAACAAAACAATTATTCTTTTTATGGGCAGCCGCTTCATTGCCGCTTGCCTGCAGCCTCGACCAAGACGCGGGAGAGGGAACGCAATACTCCGAACATGTAGCGGTAGTGGTTAATCAGGGAAATTATTCTGAAAAGAACGGTTCGATTTCCTATTTTTATGAAGACAGCAAAGCGATGCAAAACGGCGTCGTTGAAAATCTCGGCTCGTTGGTTCAGTCGGCAGCGCTTACGGAAAACGGCAATATGTTTATCGTATGCAATGCCCCCGATAAGCTTGAAGTGGTTGATAATGCGGCAAACGCTACGCTCACGAGGTATTCCATCACCAACGCGCTGCTTGTGAATCCGCGCTACCTCGCATGGAACAATGATTATCTTTTTGTAACCAATTGGGGCAATGGCGTCGGTACGGATTGGATCACGTATCCCCAATCGTATGTGTTGGTATTAACCCGCGACAAAGCACATGCGTTTGTGAAACAAATTGAATGTGGCAGCGATGCAGAAGATATCGTACTCGTGAATGATAAATTGTATGTAGCCGTAGCAGAAGGCGTAGCCGTAATTCCCATAAAAGATATGGGAACAACCGCTGATGCGACGCCGGAAAAAATCATTACCGCGCCTACCTACACAGGCGCAAAGCATTTTATAGTGGATGATGGCAAACGGCTGTGGGTGTCGTATTCGGATTTTGGATTAGCCGAAATTGATCTGTCGACGGAAACTGTAGTCGGCGAATATAAAGTACCGATTGATTGGATGGGACAAATTGCCGTAAATCCTACCACACAGAAAATATACACTTACAATACGGATTATTCGGCGCAGACTTCGGCAATTTATGAATTTGATATGGCGAAGCATACCTACAAAACTTTTGCTGCCGGAAGTTATTTTTACAGCATTGGCGTAAGTCCGTGGAGTCAGCATGTATATACCTCCGAAGCAAACAATTTTACAAGCAACAGCGAATTGCTGGTGTTTGACGCCAATGGGAATAAACTCGAAAATTACCTGACAGGTATCGGCACTTGCGATTTTGAGTATTTTACGATTTCGACAGAATAGAAAGGAAAGCGATTATCCCACACTCCCTTCGAGTGAAATCTGCAATAGTTTTTGCGCTTCAACGGCAAATTCCATAGGCAGTTTGTTAAGCACCTCGCGGGCATAACCATTGACGATAAGCCCTACGGCGTCTTCAGTAGGTATGCCCCGTTGGTTGCAGTAAAACAGTTGGTCTTCGCCTATTTTTGAGGTGGTAGCCTCGTGTTCTACCACAGTCGTTTCGTTTTCATTCTCGATGTAAGGAAATGTATGCGCGCCGCAATGGCTGCCCAATAGCAAACTGTCGCATTGCGAAAAATTGCGAGCATTGTTGGCATTCGATGTGAATTTCACCAGTCCGCGGTAAGCATTTTGACTAAAACCTGCCGAAATGCCTTTGCTCACAATACGGCTATGGGTGTTTTTGCCAATGTGTATCATCTTAGTGCCGGTGTCGGCTTGCTGGTGGTTGTTGGTTACCGCTACCGAATAAAATTCAGAACTCGAATGGTCGCCCTGCAAGATGGTACTTGGGTATTTCCATGTAATAGCCGAGCCTGTTTCTACCTGCGTCCACGAGAGGCGGCTGTGTTCGCCTTTGCAGACGCCGCGCTTGGTTACGAAATTATAGATGCCGCCGCGTCCTTCCTTGTCGCCCGGATACCAATTTTGCACGGTTGAATATTTCACTTCCGCATCGCGCATGACTACAATTTCTACCACTGCCGCGTGCAGCTGGTTTTCGTCGCGTTGCGGCGCAGTGCAGCCTTCGAGGTAACTGACGTAGCTGTCTTCGTCAGCCACAATGAGCGTGCGTTCAAACTGCCCTGTGCCTTTGGCGTTGATACGGAAATAGCTCGACAATTCCATCGGGCAGCGTACGCCTTTCGGGATGTAGCAAAAAGAGCCGTCGCTGAACACCGCACTGTTCAATGCTGCAAAAAAATTGTCGCCCAACGGTACTACGGTTGCCAAATATTTTTTTACCAAATCAGGGTAGTCGCGCACGGCTTCGCTGAACGAGCAGAAAATAATACCTTTTTCAGCCAGCACTTCGCGGTATGTTGTTTTCACCGATACACTGTCGAATACCGCATCAACTGCGATGCCCGACAACAGGTCATGTTCTGTGAGCGGAATTCCAAGTTTGCTGAATGTTGCCGCCAATTCCGGGTCAACATCCTGCGGCGAAGCGGCTGTTTTTTGCGGCGCAGCATAATAAATAATATCCTGATATGGGATAGGCGGAATGGTAAGATGCGCCCATGTAGGCATTTTCATCGTTAACCATTTGTGATAGGCTTTCAGTCGGAAATCAAGCAGCCATTCCGGTTCTTGCTTTTTGGAAGAAATCAAACGAACGACATGTTCGTTCAATCCCTTGGGGATAAATTCTTGAATTATCGGCGTAATAAAACCATGCTTGTATTCTGCTTTTGCAAGGTCTTGCAAAATATTTTTGTCGTTCGTCACTTTGTTGTCAGCGTTCACTAAAAATACCGAAATCGCCAATCTTTCACTTCTTTCGTTTTTTCAAGGATGGAGAAAAATTCGTACATGCGTTGTTGTGTCGATTCTGTACGGTAGCGTAATTGTGCGTCTTCTTCGGTATAAGCGCCGCCGACTTCGCGCGCGTTCACCGTGAAAGCATATACGCCGTTAGCGCCTTTCACAGGTCCTGTCAGCGTATTTTCCGCAACTCCCGCCACAGCGCCTTGCAACTTCGAGTCCATGCCGATGCCTGCTATAAATGAACTGCCGAATGATACGCCGGCGGCTGTTTCTACCGTCGCATTTAATTGTTCGGCTACCGCTTCCAGTCCCGAAGCGCCATTATTTATAGCTTCGGTAATGCGTTGTGCATATACTTCGGCTTGTTTTTCGCGACGCACTACGGGTTCAATATCTACCTGTACCTGTTCGTAAGGCGCAATGCCTGCTTCGCGAATATCCGTAACTGTAGCCACAACAAAATAGTCATTACTCAGATTGAGCGTTGACGATACGCTATGTTTTTTTGCCTCATAAATCCAACGTACAAGTTCGCGGGCATTGGAGAAGACCGCTACATTTTTGTCTGCTTCCCTAATTCGGTTGGCAGGCACTCTGACGTATCCTTTTTCATTTGAAATCCGTACAAATTCGTCGTAGTTTTCATAGCTTAATGAGGCTAATTCATTAGCTTGCGTAAACAAACTCTGCATAGTGATGTTTCCGGGTTCTGCCACTTTCTCTACTATAGCGAGTTTCACTTTTTTATGTTCCGGGCTGCGGTCAATCACTTGCGCCACATGTATGCCGTAGCTTCCTTCTGCCTTGAAATATTTATTTTTTGACACCGTAAAACAAGTGTCTTCAAATGTTTTCATTGCCGACATCATGTCGCCTTGCTTAATCCAGCCCAATTCGCCTTCTTTGCGGTTTGCTGCTTGGTCAACCGAGAATAGCTGAGCCAGATAGCTGAAGTTTCCGCCTTTGTTCAATACGGTAATCAAACTATCGGCGCGTTGGGTTATTATTTCTTTCGTAGAGCCTTGGAGCGGCAGCATAATGTGGCGTACGAGTACCGAATCGGGTAGATTTCGTATGGCTGCCACGCGCGCCATAGTAAACGTATTGTCTTCGCGGTAAACAGGCAATATGCTTGCCAACGTAGCGCCGGATGCAAATTCATCTAACGTTTCGGACAATTCGCCTTGTTTGTAAAAATGGTCGTCAAACGGACGGTCGGAGTTGAAAGCCACAAACTGTTTAAGGTCGGTAGCTGTCTGAAATTCTTCAAAAATTTTGTAGGCTTCTTCCTCTGTTTGACGGATGTCTTCATCCGACGGTTCATGTGGAAACGAAACATATTCTATATCGCGCGAGGCTTCTTGTTCAAAGTTTTTACGGTGTGCTTTGTAGTAGGCTTTCAAGTCGGCTTCCGTTACTTTTATGCTCGAATCGGCGGTAAACATCAGCGGTTGCAATACATAACTGATGTCTGCCATGGTGTTGTGTGTATTTACAGCGTCTTGCACTTGCAAAGTGTTAAAGAAATCGCTTTGATAAAGCAATGACACGTACTTTTCAATCAGCTGTACTTCTTTGATGCGTCGCTCTACATAACTCCAATACATAGCACGATTCGGGTCGTCGTGGATGCCTTGCACGAAGTTTACTACTGCCGTACGGCTGAATGTACCGTCCTCTCCGGCAAATACCGGGTCGTTGTATAGTATCGGTGAAATATAACGTCCGCGGGCAAGGTCAAGCATTTCATCGTCGCTGACACTTAAGCCGCATTTTTCATATTCCGCGTTCATTACGTATTCTTGGAAATAGTCTTGCCACGCTTGTTCGCGCACCCTTTCCTGCGAGGCTTCCGATAAAGAATTCGTGCCGTTTATCAACTGGCTGATAGTTGAATAATAATCAATTTTCTTTTGATAATCCTGATACGAAATGGATGTACCGGACATTGAGCCTACATCGTAACGCGAAGAGAACATAGATATTACTGACCGCAAAGTATTTGCGTCAATCACAAACGAAAGTAGCGCGACCCCGATAAGTACGGTAATAAACACGCCCAAACGCACCCTGATTTTTTCTAAAACTGCCATATAACTATTAAAAATTAAATTAGGGGGGCAAATTTACACATTTTTTTTGATAATACACAAAAATGTATCTCGACAAATTACAGATGACAGAAAATCAGATTCTTAAATAAATAGATTTTTTGGCATTACAGCAATATAGGTCTTCTGAGCAATCTTTATCCCAAATAAGTTTTGAGTAATTTACTGCGGGTGCTGTGGCGTAAACGGCGGATAGCTTTTTCTTTAATTTGACGTACACGTTCACGTGTAAGTCCAAAATGTTCGCCTATTTCTTCGAGCGTCATTTCCTGTGTACCAATGCCAAAGAAATATTTTACAATGTCGCGTTCGCGTTCCGTCAGGGTGGACAACGCACGGTCAATTTCGCGCGACAGCGATTCGTTAATCAAACCCTTGTCGGCATTTGGGGAGTCGCTATTTACCAACACATCAAGCAAACTGTTGTCTTCGCCGTCCACAAAAGGCGCATCAACCGACACGTGACGCCCCGACACACGTAATGTATCGGAAATTTTTTCACGTGGAATTTCAAGCAAATCAGCCAATTCTTCAGGCGACGGCGTACGTTCGTGTTCTTGTTCAAATCTGGCAAGCGCTTTATTGATTTTATTCAACGAACCCACCTGATTGAGCGGCAAACGTACAATACGCGACTGCTCAGCCAACGCCTGCAAAATAGATTGTCGAATCCACCATACAGCATACGAAATAAACTTAAATCCACGGGTTTCATCGAATTTTTCGGCTGCCTTAATGAGTCCCAAATTCCCTTCATTAATCAAATCGGGCAGACTAAGTCCCTGATTTTGATATTGTTTAGCCACCGACACCACAAACCGCAAGTTGGCGCGGGTAAGTTTTTCCAAAGCATCTTGGTCGCCTCGTTTGATACGCTGGGCTAACTCTACTTCTTCTTCTACAGAAATTAATTCTTCACGACCAATTTCCTGTAAATACTTGTCAAGAGAAGCGCTCTCACGATTTGTGATTGATTTTGTGATTTTAAGTTGTCTCATAATGGGTGTAAAAATTGTGCAAAAATAGCAAAAAAATATGGAATATAAAAATAACTATGCAATAAATTGATTATCAAAGCGAGTTTGTGGAGCGGATACCTACAAGGCGGTCGTACCTGTCGCGGAATGAACGGTAATAGACATACACCGTATAATAATTCTCTGTGGCGGCAAAACATCCTTCAATGGCATCCCATACCGGCAATTGATTGCGAGGCACTAAGACGTAGCGATAATTATAGTAAGCCTGTTTTAACGGTACATTCAGTTCGTAAGCGCCTCCGTCGACATTATAATCCATCAAAAAATCAGGACGCAACGTATAATTCGATAACTGTCCGAACACAAACACATCGGCATCGGGATATTCTTCGGATGCGAGCGTAAACCCTGTCATCACGTATTCGGCTTCGGTGTGGCGGTTGGTCATACGGTAGGCTTCCACGCGATATTTTCCGTTAAGGTCATGAATGAAACTGTATGACGAACGTTCGCGCGATTTATCTACAGTCAACAAAGCGTAAGGTACGCCTTGATTGTCATAACGCACCTGTTGCACGCCTTGCGCTCCGTATTCCAGCGTTCGAATGTCAAGAAAACGGTATTCATTGCCTCCCGGATACCAATTATTAGTAGCTAATGTATAGGAAACCACATGCTGTTCAATAAATGAAGGTACAGGTAGGGCAATGCCGGGCAACGATATTCCGTTCTGCATGACCCGCACTTTAAATTCCCTAAAAGCATCGCGCACCGGCAAAGACGGATGTTGTACCGAAAATTCAAGTTGTTGCAGGCAATCTTCGCCGGTCTGCAACGGACCTCGTGTATTTAAAACAATATTTACCGCTTTTTCATATACCGAAAAGCGTTGTTCGAGTATGGGTTTGTCGGGTGTTTTTTCATATATTTTCAATAAATAATTGCCCGATATTTTCAATTGTACATCTCTATTGGGGATTTGCAACGCATAGTGAACATAATTTACACGCGTTTGAAACGACAAGGTATAATCGCGCAACGGATTTTCAGGAAAGCCTTCCATATAATCGCTGTAGAACAAACCGTCGGCTTTCCAATCGGCATCACAATGAACAAGCGAATAATAGAGCGCACCACGGTCTTCATTCAAGTCGTCGAACAAAAGGGATACGTGGTCTTTTCCTCTAAATTCAATTACAGGGTCTAACAGTTCATTATCGCCCGCAAAGCATTGCACACTGCGGATGTCTTTGTCCTGCGCCATCATCGGAAAAGACAAAATACTGAAAATGAACAATAACAATATAAAATAATAACTACGAATCATACATAACTTTTGCACAAAGATACATTTTTTTTTGATTTATACCTCATTAATGTTTAATTTTGCATTATGGCTTTGAATATTTATAAAGCGTCGGCAGGCTCAGGAAAAACATACACCATAACCAATGAATATTTACGGTGGTTATTGCCTGTGGCAAAGTTCAATCCAAGCGCTTTTCGGTCAGTGCTGGCGGTAACATTCACCAACAAGGCTACGGGAGAAATGAAACGCCGCATTGTAGAAGCATTGAATGATGTGGCAGAAAACAAGCACAAACAGGCGGTAACATCACTTTGCGAAACGTTGCGCATGACGCCCGAAGAACTGACAAAAAGTGCAAAAGCGTTGCGTACAGCCATTTTGCACGATTATTCGCACTTTGCCGTATCTACTATTGATAAATTTTTCCAAAAAATCATCAGGGCATTTATGCACGAAGCAGATTTGTCGCCCGAATATACGGTGGAACTTGACACGGAACGTTTGCTTGACGAAAGCGTTGAGCGGCTGTTGCAGGAATCACTACAAGATGAGTTGCTTTCCGCATGGCTACACCTATTTGTGGAAGAACGAATGGAAGACGGCAAACACTGGGACATCCGAAATGAGCTGAAAGAGAGAGGAAAAGAGGTATTTAAAAAAGATTTCGACAAAAAATCAGCCGACAAAAACTTCCTGAACGGTTATGTGAATGAATTGAAAAAAATAACCGACGAGTTTGAAAATGAAATGAAAAAATACAGCGCAGAATCCTTGAAAATATTGGATGATAATAATTTATGCGCAGATGATTTTAAATATAAAAAAGGTGGCGCATTTATAAATTATTTCAGTCATATTAAAAAAAATAAATATGAACCCGGAAAGCGGGCTATAAAAGCGCAGGATGATATAAATGAATGGTATGGGAATGATGCCGATAAAAACATACAAATTGACCAAATTTACCCCACACTGAACGCTTGCCTGACAAAAGCAATAGCCTTGTATAAAGAAAAATACATACACTACAACACAGCGCAGCAAATCCAGCGCAACATATACAGTCTGGGGCTGCTTGCCGATATTGCCAACCATATTAGAATAATTTCTAAAGAAGAAAATGTAATGCCTATCAGCGATTCATTGCATCTATTGGATAAACTTGTGAGCGGTAGCGATGCACCTTTTATATATGAAAAAACAGGCGCACGTTTTCAGTCATTCATGCTTGATGAATTTCAGGATACCTCGAATATGCAATGGAATATTCTGAAGCCTTTGTTGGAAAACGGATTGGCGGAAAGCGGAAATACACTGGTGGTGGGCGATGTAAAACAATCTATCTATCGTTGGCGCGACGGCGATTGGCGCATTTTGGCTGAAAAATTGGATAAAGACCTCCGAGCATTCGACCCTATACACAAAAATCTTGACGTCAACTGGCGTAGCGCACCTGTAATCATACACACCAACAACGAATTATTCGGAAAAATGCCTCAGTTGCTACAACAAATGTTGGCGGATAGTTTTAAAGAGGCTGACTATGACGATAAAGACTTACACAATGCGATTACGGAAGCCTACACAAATACGGCACAAAAAGTTGCGTCGAAAAACGCAGCGGAAAAAGGCTATGTACACATTGAAACATTAGATAAAAACGACGACGACGCTTCGACAAAAGATAAGGCGTTGCAAAAAGTGAATGACTTGGTAAATGACTTGAAAAAACGCGGTTATCCATTGTCGGATATTGGAATATTGGTACGTACAAAGAAGGAAGGACAAGCCGTTGCAGACATGCTGCTCGAAAATGGGATTTCGGTTATTTCGCAAGATTCGTTGTTTGTGGCACGCTCGCCGTTTGTGCAATTTGTGATGGGTATTTTATATCAAGCTATATATCAAGATGATAGTATTAATCGAAAATCTATTGAAAATTTCTTGAAAAAAAGAGAAATCACAATTCCGTCAGACTTCGACGAATGGCTTGCCGCACTCGTTCAACAATCGCTGGCAGAAGCTGTAGAAACCATTATAGCGCATTTCAAACCGACAGAAACAGACCTGCCATTCATTCAAGAACTACACGACATTATATTGATGTACAGCACAAAGGAAAGCGGCGACATCTATTCTTTCGTAGAATGGTGGGCTGAAAAAAATGACAAACAAATGTTAGCTATTTCCGATGAGCAAGACGCAGTAAAAATTCTCACGATACATAAAGCAAAAGGACTGCAATTCAATGTGGTGATTATTCCTTTCTGCCGCTGGAAATTAGAGCCGAAACCAAACACTTTGCTGTGGGTGCAATGCCACGAAGCTCCTTTCAACAGCATCCAAAAATTACCGTTGAATTATACTTCACAACTGGCAGACACGCATTTCCGCAGCGATTATTTCAAAGAAAAAACGCAGGCTTACATTGACAACCTAAACTTGCTATATGTCGCATTCACAAGGGCGGAAAAAGAATTATACGTCTTCACAACCAAAGAAAAAAACACCGTAGGAAGTTTAATTACAGCATGTTTAGGCAATGACTGTTTCGATGCAGGCGAACAATCATCGCCGGTTACGGCAGATTCCGAAAATAAAACGGAACAAACACTCATCACATGGAACGATTATCCATCAAAGCCTTACATCAATCATTTGAAGTTACGCTACAGCGACGAGAAGAAAAACGATGACGCCGTCACAAGTTGGCGCGACAACGGCATACTGATGCACCGCGCATTTTCGGAAATTAAGACCGCCAAAGATGTAGAAACGTCTATACAATCAATTATATTGCAGGGATTTGTAGAAAATAATCCAATCATGATTGCCCACTTGCGAAAAAGTATCGAAGACGCACTGCAACAACCCGAAGCGGCACCATGGTTCGACGGTTCATGGGAAGTGCAAACAGAAACCGACATTCTATTGCCCAACACCGATGGACAATTCCACAGCCTGCGCCCCGACCGTGTGATGATAAAAAACGGAAAAGTAGTTGTTGTGGATTACAAATTTGGGGAAAATGAACCTACACATTATGAAGAACAGGTAAAAAACTATATCGACTGTCTAAAAAAAATGGGGTTCCCCGAAGTGGAAGGATTTTTATGGTATGTTAATAAAAAAAGGATTTTGTCGATTAATTTTTAAATCGTTTAAAATAATACAATTACATTGTTTTTATATAAAGAATATACACTTTTAAATCATAAAGCAGCATCTTTATGATACGCCATTTCAAAAAAATACATTATCTTTGGCATGTTTTATGAAGAAAATAGTTACGATATTGCTTTTTTGCTGTACTGCACAACTGATTTTTGCGCAGGCAGATGCCGCGTTGCTACAACAAGCTGAGACGCACATTGCCAATTACGACTACAAAGCGGCAATACGTCTGTTAGAACCGGCAAGCCGACGAAAGAACGTAAGGCTTATAACTTATATATTGCTCGCTGACTGCTACCTTGCCACAGACCAAAAAGACAAAGCGCTGTCATGCTACGAAAAAGTTGTGGCGGCGGGAGAAAATGGAGAAAATGTGATGCCCGGTGTTTTTTTACATTACGGAGAATTACTAATGTACAAGGGGAAATATCCGCAAGCAAAAGAACATTTGCAGTCTTATTATAATAGTACTGCACATTCCGAACAGTGGGTGCAAGCGCTCATTACTTCCTGCGATTCAGCTACGGTATGGCAAAATTGGCGCGACAGTATCTTTCAAGTAACAAACCCGAAGGAGCTCAACAGTAAATTTAACGATTGGGGCGCTACGTTTCAAAAAACCAATATAGTATATGTCTCAAATCGTCCGCGAAAATCGGAAAGTGAATTTGACGAATATTCAAATGCCGGATTTTATACGGCATATCGGTCGGCGATTTTTACGGAAGGCAAATACGGAAGGTTGGAAATGCTATTAAAAAATGACGCCCACATAGGTCCGGTTGCTTTTTCAAAAGACGGCGAAACCATGTACTACACACAGAATAACACCAATGTATCGCATCATAGTCAGGCGACTGTAGGAATAGCATGGGAAAACCAATTAGAAATTCAAATTGCAAAAATAAACGACAAAACCGTTACAGACGTCAAATCGTTTGCCTACAACAAACCTCGTGAATATTCGACAGGGCATGCCTGTATAAGCCCCGATGGCAAGGTGTTGTACTTTGTGTCCGATATGCCCGGCGGATATGGCGGTACGGATATTTATTATTCCGTATTTGAAAACAACGGATGGAGCGAACCGAAAAATGCAGGACAAAATATCAATACATCCGGCAATGAAATGTTCCCGACCATGGACAACAGTGGTGTGTTATATTTTTCTTCAAACGGAAGAATAGGTTTGGGAGGATTGGACATCTATCGGGCAAATGGTTCAAAAAATAATTGGACAACACCTGAAAATATGTATAATCCTATTAACAGCAGCGGCGATGATTTTTATTTTAGCCTGTCGCCTAACAAAAAAACAGGATACTTTTCTTCTAACCGCGCAGGCGGCGCAGGTAGTGACGATATTTATGCCGTTACGGTTTCCTGTACGCTTCCCGAAATGGGCAACATGAAAAGCACATGGGTATCGACAATAACCGGAAAAGCAGGTGATTTCAAAACCACCGAAACCACTAAAACTACCGAACCCACCGAAAAAGTAACAATGGTAACGTCCGAAAAAGCGGCGGAACAAACCATTAACATACCCAATCAAAAACAAGAAGTAATACAGGAAGCCATACAAGAAGTAGTATTTACAAGCAATGTAGTTAATCTGGAAACGAAAAAAGGCATCGCAAACGCCGTTATATCATTCGTTGATAACAAGACAAAAAAACAGGTGGTTGTTAAAACCAATGAAGCAGGCGTAGTTTCTGCTCCGCTCAACAGCAATGCCACATATACCTATTCGTGTATCAGTGAGGGCTATGTGCCTGTTATCGGGCAAATCCTTTCAGGAGACGACATCAGACAAGGGAAAGGGTTGCGCATAGAATTGACGCCGGTGAAAGCCAAAGTAGAAAATGTGATTGCAGACAACGTCATTCTCGACACCGATGACACTTCAATGGGTATTGAATATCGTGTGCAAGTGATGGCAAGTAAAGATTACCCGGATTGGAATTATTTGGATAACATTCGGAAATGGTATCCTGAAATGAAAATCATGAGCAAAGTATCGCCCGATTACACGCGCTTTACGGTAGGGAGTTTCAAAACTTTAGTAGAAGCGACCATACTGAAGAATAAATTACGCCATGCGGGCTATCACGATGCTTTTGTAGTAATGTTCGAAAACGGCAAACGCAAAGTTATTTCCTATAATTAGATAAAAAACGATAGCGATAAATCAGTATATTCTTGTACTGTATGCCCGAAGCTGTTTCGCATATTCACGTGCTTTGTGTTGAGCGACGACGTCCAACAAATTCCAAAAAGCAGCGCCGTGATTTTTATGCCGCGTATGGCACAATTCATGCAAAATAATATAATCAATCAAATGATTAGGCAGGTGCATAAGATGAATGCTCAGGTTGATATTGTTGTCGGGCGAACAACTTCCCCAACAACTGCGCGAATTTCGTATGCTCAGTCGTTTATACTGGAATCCGTGTTGCGCGGCAAGTTGCCGGAGGCGTTCGGGCAACACTTCGTGCGCTTCGATTCGCCAAGCATGTTCCACCGCTTTCCTGATAGTATCCTGCAATAGCGGGTCGTCAATTTTTCGCGTGGCAGGATAATAAATTTCAACTTTTTCCGGTTTAATTTGCACCCGCACGTTTTGACGGTCAGACGGAATGAGTTGCACTTTCCGCGAATATGTACCAAATTGTGTTTCAGGCGTAAAAAGGGTTTGCGCTTGGCTTTGCTTATTTTGCAGACGCTGCATGGCTTGCCGCGCCCAGTCCACATGATTGTCAAGAAATCCTTCGGCTTCGCTGAACGAGGTATAAAAAGGCATAGTAACAAGCACACCTTCGGCTTTTACCGATATTTTGACAGTACGCGACTGCTGCAGTTTGCGCAAAGTTACTGTACCCAAATGAAGATGTTGGATTATTTTCCGTTCATTTGCCATAATACATACAAAGATACACAATTTTATGTATCTTTGTACAATAATTTGCTTCAAAATGATTTTCAAAACACTAAAAATAATATGTAAAAAAATAGTGCAATTATGCTTAATCGCCATGGTGGTGCTTGCGGCGGTGGTTTTAATTTCCGAAAGATTGATTACAAATCAAAGCAAATCTTTTCTATATGACAATACCGACAATATTCCGGAAAATAAAGCCGCTTTAGTATTGGGAACGGCAAAATACTTATCAAAAAACCACCTGAATGATTACTACAAAAACAGGATTGATGCGGCAATAGCACTGTATAAGGCAGGAAAAATAAAATATATTATAGTGAGCGGTGATAATGCTCACAGTAATTATAACGAGCCTCAACAAATGAAAAATGATTTGGTTGCGGGAGATATTCCGCCTGAAGTGATATTCTTGGACTATGCAGGCTTCAGGACATGGGATTCCGTAGTAAGAATGAATAAAATTTTCGGACAAACCAGTTTTACTATTATTTCCCAAAAATTCCATAATGAAAGAGCCGTATATATTGCCCGAAAAAACCATTTAGAAGCAATCGCTTTTAATGCGCAGGATGTGAATAAATATATGGGGCTAAAAACACAAGTAAGAGAACGTTTTGCCCGTATAAAAGTTTTTATTGATTTCATCACAAATAAAGAACCAAAATTTTTAGGTGATGAAATAAAAATTGATTCAGAATGATACACAATTCAACTATTTGCGCTATTTCTACGCCTTCGGGAACAGGCGGCATTGCTGTTATCCGAATTTCCGGTAAAGAAACTTTTTCTATCGTTGGAAAAATTTTCCGCCCGACGAATAAAGCCGTGTCTGTGAAAGACCAAACTGCCTATACATTGCGCTATGGAAAGATATACCAAGGCAACGAAATATTGGACGAAGTAATTGTCGCCGTATTTCGTGCGCCACACTCTTTTACAGGTGAAGACGTCATTGAAATTTCGTGTCATGGTTCGCTCTATATTCAGCAGGAAATTATGAAAATACTGTTGGGAAACGGCGCATGTGTAGCGGCAGCCGGAGAATTTACGCGCCGTGCATTCCTCAACGGAAAACTTGACCTCGCGCAAGCGGAAGCCGTTGCCGATTTAATAGCTTCGGAAACCAAGGCGGAACACAACGTAGCAATGCAACAAATGCGAGGAGGTTTTTCGGATGAATTGAAACAACTGCGCGGTAAATTACTTACATTCGTTTCGTTACTTGAATTAGAATTGGATTTCAGCGAAGAAGATGTAGTGTTTGCCGACCGTACGCAATTTAACACACTGCTACAAGAAATACAAAATGTAATCACACGGCTGATACAATCATTTTCGTTAGGCAATGTGATTAAAAACGGCGTACCTGTAGCCCTTGCAGGACACACAAATGTGGGCAAAAGCACTTTGCTGAACGCCTTGCTGGGCGAAGAACGAGCCTTAGTGTCGGACGTACACGGCACTACCCGCGATACGATTGAAGACACGCTACAACTGAATGGCATCACATTCCGTTTTATTGACACTGCCGGTCTTCGACAGACAGATGAAATCGTCGAAAAATTAGGTATTGCGCGCACGTATGAAAAAATACGAAACGCAGCTGTGGTGCTGCTGATAGCAGACGCTACGCGCCCCGAAACATTCGCTGCCATCGACGACATTGCCCACCAACTCAACGACTCTCAAAAATTAATTGTCGTGGTAAATAAAACCGATGTATGCGCCGTACCTCCTACCTTTTCGACACTCACTACGCAGTCTTTACCACTTACGGTGGTGTCTATTTCCGCCAAACAAAAACAAGGCATCGACAAATTGACCGAAGCGCTTATACACTGCATAAATTTATCTCCTCTTGCCAACGATAAAACCATTGTAACCAACCTGCGGCACTACGAAGCCTTGACAAAAGCATTGGACTCCGTCAATCGCGTTGAAAAAGGACTAAAAGACCAACTTTCAGGCGAATGTATTGCCCAAGACGTCCGTGAATGTATGCACTACATAGGAGAGATAACAGGGGAAATATCCACAGATGAAATTTTAGGAAATATTTTCAGTAAATTTTGTATCGGAAAATAATTTTAGCGAATACTATTTTTTACTGTGCTTAATCCACGCTTCGAACTCGGTAAGATACTTTTGAATAAATCCGATTGACCCGGCTACCAGACCATTTTCATCCATTGAAGAAGAGGCATCCATGTAAAATTCAGGTTGATTCATCAGATTCACATTCAAAAAACAGCAAACATTTTTCAGATGTTGTTGCGCGCCAAAAGTACCTATTTTCCCTGACGATGCGCCCATTATCGCCGCCGGTTTTCCTTGCCAAAGGTTGTGTCCGTAAGGACGGCTGCACCAATCAATGGCATTTTTCAATACTCCGGAGTAAGACCTGTTATATTCAGGCGTGATGAAAAGAGCCGCCTCGGAAGCCCGAACCACATCTTTGAATTTTACCACAATTTCAGGAGGATTATTTTCAATATCCTGCGAAAAAAACGGCAACAAAGCTATATCAAAAGTTTGGAAAGAAAGAGTAGTGGTGTTGTGTTTAACGATTTCGTTATACAACTTTTGATTAAGCGAGTTTTTACTGATTCCGCCAACCAAAGAAATAACATTTAATTTACTCATAACATTCATTTTATAAATTTTTATACCCTAACATTATATAATATCATTCCTATCTGTTCATACGAAATGATACTATATACAAAGTTACATATTTTTTGATAAAACAGCTACAAAAATGATGTTTTTTTTACCTAAATCCGTAACGATACACAAAGATTTTCCGCTTTAGCTTGACTCATAGTTCAAAGAGGAAAAAGAGCATTATTTCGGTTAAAATTGGTCATCTTAACAAATTATTCATTATATTTGTGCGTGATTTTCAACCCAAATGGAATTGGACGACATAGACATAGCATTAAACGAATACGAAAAAAAAGAGATAAATATTATGAATAGAATTATACTTATTGGCAACGGATTTGACTTAGCACACGAGTTACGTACGAGTTATCGAGATTTTATTAACTGACTTTGGAAAACAGAAATAGATAAAATCAAACAACACAATAGTACTGCTCTCTATAAAGACAAGTTTATTGAAATACCTCATGTCTCTTCAATTTGTTTTTCCATGGACAACCCTATAAATTGGATAAATATTATCAAAACGGAATGTCCTACATTCAAATGTAAAAATATTTTTTTAGAACATATAACTATCAAATCTCATTTACAAAATTGGGTAGATATTGAAGAAGAATACTACATGCAACTAAAAAACACGATTAATTATGGCATTACGCAGCCGTATTCTATTAAAGATTTGAATAATGATTTTGAAAAAGTTAAACAGGCATTAGCCGATTATCTCAATCAAGAATTACATAAAAAAGAAATAACCGAATTCAACTTAAATAGAGTAATATCCAATTTTAATATCGCAGATTTTTCCACAAAAGGGAGTTCTGTTTTGAGGAAAGAATTTTGTCCAACAAACGAAAATGAAATAGAAGATTATAACAAGAAATTTGATGGGTATTTACAAGATATGCAACAGGGATATTTTAGACATTATAATATAGGATATCCCAAAGAAATACTGCTGTTAAATTTTAATTATACCGACTTGCCTAAAAAGTTAATACAATATATTCGTACAAATAATTGGCGTTTAGAAGATTGTGTAAAAAAGACTCCTATCAAAATAATATCTATTCACGGTGAATTAAACAACAATAACAATCCCATCATTTTCGGTTATGGCGATGACCAAGACGAAGCGCATAAGGAATTTGAAAAGAGAGGTGGGGAATATTTGAATAATGTAAAAACTATCAACTATCTGAAAACGCCCAATTATAAAAACCTGTTGAACTTTATGGAGAGTGGAATGTATCAGATTTTCATTATGGGACATTCGTGTGGGTTGTCGGACAAAACATTACTAAACACGATGTTTGAACACGAAAATTGTATTTCGATAAAACCGTTTTTTTATGAATGGATAAATGAAGAAAACGAAAAACAGAATAACTACGATGATATTGTCAAAAATATATATCGAATATTTACAAACAAATCCATGATGCGGGAAAAGGTAGTAAACAAAGAATACTGCGAACTATTCTCAACTGAAAAATAATGATTAATCTTATGCCCTACAATCCCAATCTCCGTCACCACCGCACCATCCGCCTGAAAGATTACGATTGGATAGTGCCGATTTTCAATTTGCAGGCAAAAAATAATAGCGAACAAAAGAATCCGAAGGATTCACATGTTTATAACAATACAAATACGCGCCAAACATTCGACCCCGAAGGGGTCGTACCTTGTTGTGTACATGGTTATTCTATAAACATACGACCCGTTGGGTCGGGAAATTGACTAATGATTGCTATCAACCAGAACAATCATAACGGAAAAGAAACAACGGAATAAATCAAAATATGACGCCCGCAAACACAACATCCTCCACTTCCGTGCCATCCACCTAAAAAAACCACAATTATTCGCCGACGAAATTATACTATTACCATAATTTTTCAACAAAACGACAAAAATATTTTCAAAGATACATTTTTTTTCAGACCTTTGCGGCATAAATTTAATTTTCACAAAATGGCTGAAAATAAAGACAACTATAAGAAAGGTTTTGTAACACAGGTAATCGGACCTGTGGTGGACGTTCGTTTTGAAAAACACGACGACGGACACTTGCAACTTCCGCGTATTCATGAAGCACTTGAAATACCGCAAGTTGGCAATACTTTTCTTTCATTGGAAGTGCAGCAACATATCGGCGAAAACACGGTACGGACTATTGCTATGGACTCTACCGACGGTCTGCAGCGAGGCGTAACGGTATATGCCACAGGCTCGGCAATCGCCGTACCTATTGGAGCTATGGTCAAAGGCAGGCTCATGAACGTAGTAGGCGAAACCATTGACGGCATGCAACCGCTGAAAGATGTGTCGCGGCTGCCCATTCACCGCGAACCGCCAAAATTTGAAGATTTAAGCACCAAACGCGAAGTGCTGTTCACCGGTATTAAAGTACTTGACTTGCTTGCTCCGTATTCAAAAGGAGGCAAAATCGGGCTATTCGGCGGCGCAGGCGTGGGAAAAACGGTGCTTATCATGGAATTAATTAACAATATTGCAAAGAAGCACAACGGATTTTCGGTATTTGCAGGCGTAGGCGAACGTACGCGCGAAGGCAACGACCTGCTGCGCGAAATGATAGAAAGCGGCGTAATAAAATACGGCGAAGCATTTAAAAAAAGTATGGCTGAAGGTCATTGGGATTTGACAACTGTTGATTACAATGAGGTGGCAAAATCGCAGGCAACGCTGATATTCGGACAAATGAACGAACCGCCGGGCGCACGTGCCTCAGTGGCATTGTCGGGGCTTACGATTGCCGAATCGTTCCGCGACAGCACAGAAGGCGACGGACCGAAAGACATTTTGTTTTTTATCGACAATATTTTCCGCTTCACGCAAGCAGGCGCTGAAGTATCGGCATTGTTGGGGCGCATGCCTTCGGCTGTAGGATACCAACCCACGTTGGCGTCGGAAATGGGTGCGATGCAAGAACGCATCACTTCTACAAAATACGGCTCTATCACATCGGTACAAGCCGTGTATGTGCCGGCTGACGACCTTACCGACCCCGCACCCGCCACCACATTTTCGCACCTTGACGCCACCACAGTGCTAAGCCGCAAAATTACGGAAATGGGTATTTATCCGGCTGTTGACCCGCTGGAATCTACTTCGCGCAACCTTGACCCGCTGGTTGTGGGCGAAGAACATTACAACACGGCGCAACGCGTGAAACAAATTCTGCAACGCAACAAAGAATTACAAGATATTATTTCGATTTTAGGTATGGAAGAATTGTCGGACGAAGACCGCACTATCGTAAACCGTGCCCGCAAAATACAACGTTTCCTTTCGCAACCATTCAAAGTAGCGGAACAATTTACAGGACTTGACGGCGTAACGGTGGACATTGAAGACACGGTACGCGGATTCAAAATGATTTTGGACGGCGAAGTTGACTATGTGCCGGAACAAGCGTTCCTGAACGTGGGCAAGATTGAAGAAGCCATCCATAAAGGCGAAAAACTAAAAGAAGCTACATCCTAAAAAATATACGGATAAAACATTCCATGAAATTTCAAATTATCACACCCAATGACATCGCTGTGCAAGAAGAAGTAACTCAGGTTTCGCTTCCGGGCGCGGTGGGTAATTTCATGGTGCTTCACAACCATGCGCCGCTTATTTCCACGCTCGTAAAAGGGAAAATAACATACCGGACAAATGAAAAAACGAACGAAACGGAAATCGAACAAGGCGTAGTGGAAATAAAAGAAAATGTCATCAGGGTTTTTACGGAACAGGTTATACAGGGAGGCGATGAAAACGAGGCATAACATACAATTATTTTTCGGACTGCTTTTCCTTTTTCTGACAGTAACCATCGGGACACTGAAAGCAGAAGAAAATAAAATCAATGTAACGGAAATCATTGCGGAACACCTTGCCGATTCCTACGAATGGCACATTACAAAGTGGGGCGACAAAGAAATAAGCATCCATTTGCCGATAATCGTAAAAAGCAGAACAAGCGGCTGGCACGTTTTTTCTTCGTCGCAGGTGAGCCATGGCGCTACTTACAAAGGATTCCACATTCCGCACGAAGGCAGCCACGCCGGAAAATTAACGGAACATAACAGCACAGGCGAAGAAGTGCGCCCTGCGATTGATATTTCGCTTACAAAAAATGCCGTTGGGTTAATCATGAACTGCCTGCTATTGCTGCTTATCATACTGCCGCTGGCACGATGGTATAAACGCGGCGAACAACAAGCCCCGAAAGGATTCAAGGGCGCAGTGGAACTATTGATCACATACGTGTTGGATGAAATTATTAAACCTTGCGTAGGCGAAGAATACAGAAAATACGCCACGTTTCTGCTGACCGTATTTTTCTTTATTTTCATCAGCAACCTTATGGGGCTGATGCCTTTTTTTCCCGGAGGCGCAAACATTACAGGGAACATTGCCGTTACGATGTTTTTGGCGCTTTGCACGTTTGTAGTGGTAAACATATCGGGAACAAAAGAATATTGGAAAGAGATTTTATGGCCCGACGTGCCGTCATGGCTAAAAGTACCTCTTCCGATTATGCCGTTGATTGAACTGTTTGGCGTATTTACCAAGCCGTTCGCCTTAATGATACGTTTGTTTGCCAATATCATGGCGGGACACGCGGTTATACTTGGGTTGGTATGCGTAATATTTATATCCGTAACGATGGGCGCTGCCATAAATTCCGGCATGTCGGTAGTTGCCGTACTGTTCGGCATATTTATGAACTTTCTTGAACTGCTGGTGGCATTCATACAAGCGTATGTATTCACGCTGCTGTCAAGCGTATTTATCAATATGGCAAGGGTGAAACATCATGGATAAAAGAGAAAATGAATATGAATAAATTTAATACTAAATAAATAATTAAAAATTAATACTATGTTACTTACATCATTTTTACAGGCTACTGCCGAACTTGGACTCGGAACATTAGGCGCAGCGCTCGGCGCAGGACTTGCAGCTGTAGGCGCAGGACTTGGAATTGGAAAAATCGGAGGCGCATCAATGGACGCCATTGCACGCCAACCGGAAGCATCAAACACCGTCCGCATGACAATGATTATTGCCGCCGCACTGATTGAAGGCGTGGCGTTATTCGCTGTGGTCGTTTGTTTTCTTTCCATCTAAAAAACGCACTGTATGTCATTATTAATTCCCGACACAGGATTATTATTCTGGATGGCATTGTCATTCGGTATAATGTTTTTTATCCTTGCCAAATTCGGATTTCCGGTTATCACCAAAGCGGTGGAAAAACGGTCGGCATATATTCACGATTCGTTGGACGCCGCCCGAAAAGCTGAAGAACAACTTGCGACCATACGCCAACAGGCAGACGCTATTCTTGCACAGGCGCACGGCGAACGCAATACAATACTCAGCGAAGCACAGGAAACGAAAACCATGATTGTGAAAAAAGCAAGGGAAGAAGCCGATACCGAAGCACGGAGGAGGCTTAGTAAAGCATGGGATGACATCGAAATTTCAAAGAAAAAAGCGCTGAACGAACTCCGAAAAGACGTAGCAGGCATTTCGGTGCGAATAGCCGAAAAAGTCATCGGCGAACACCTGAAAGACGACCACAAACAACAGGAGTTCATCAACAAATTATTGGCGGAAGAAATTAAGATTTAACAAGCAAGTCATGACTCGTGAAACTATATCAAGACGGTATGCAAAGGCGCTTTTCATGTATGCAAAAAAGCATGGCAGGGAAAAGGACGTGTTTGATGAAAGCCAGAGGCTCGAACAAAGTTTCGGTACATATCCGGCTTTGAAGCGCAGCCTTGGCAACGTTGTCCTGCACAACGAAAAGAAAATAAAACTCATCGAAGCCTGCCTCGGCGAGAAAGCCAGCCAAGAATTTCGACGTTTTATCAGCCTCGTGATTGAGAAAAAACGCGAAGAGTTGCTACCATTGATATGCGCCGATTACCAAAAATTATTTCATCTGAGCGAGCGTTTACTCGATGTATATCTTACCACCACAAAGCCGCTGGGCGCTGCGACGGAAGAAAAATTAGTAACAAAAATAGCGCAATACACACAGCAAACCGTATTGTTGCACACCGCGGTGAATCCCGACATTATCGGCGGATTCATTGCCCGGTGGGACACCTACCGGCTGGATGCAAGCGTACAGGCAAACCTTAAACGGATAGAGAAAAATTTAACGGACTTAATGAATTAGAATTAAAAATTATGGCAGAAAATATCAGAATCAGCGAAGTTTCGGACATCATCTACAAATTGCTTGATGAAACCGACCCCGATAAAACATTGGAAGAAGTAGGTACGGTTATTCAGGTGAGCGACGGCGTGGCGCGGATATACGGGCTTCGCAACGCAGAAGCAAGCGAATTGCTCGAATTTGACAACGGTACGAAAGCCATTGTGATGAACCTCGAAGAAGACAACGTAGGCGCGGTGTTGCTCGGCTCTACCGAAGCGGTGAAAGAAGGCGATATGGTGAAACGTACGCAAAAAATCGCATCCGTCATGGTAGGCGAAGGGTTGATGGGGCGAGTGCTGAACACACTGGGCGAACCGATTGACGGCATAGGTCCCATACTTGGCGAACGCATTGAAATGCCGCTCGAACGCAAAGCGCCGGGCGTAATCTTCAGACAACCGGTGAACGAGCCGTTGCAAACAGGCTTAAAAGCCGTAGACGCCATGATTCCGATAGGTCGCGGGCAGCGCGAACTGATTATCGGCGACAGGCAAACAGGCAAAACGTCTATTGCCATTGACGCCATCATCAACCAACGCAAAAATTTTGAAGAAGGCAATCCTGTATATTGTATATATGTCGCTATCGGGCAAAAAGCCTCGACGGTGGCTTCATTAGTAAACCTGCTGCGTGAAAAAGGCGCGTTGGACTATACGGTGATTATTTCCTCCACCTCGTCAGACCCTACGGCAATGCAATACTTTGCACCTTTTGTGGGAGCTGCCATCGGCGAATATTTCCGCGATACGGGACGTCATGCGCTGGTGGTGTACGACGACTTGTCGAAGCAAGCGGTGGCATACCGCGAAGTGTCGCTTATCTTGCGCCGTCCGTCGGGCAGGGAAGCTTACCCGGGCGATATTTTCTACCTGCACTCGCGGTTGCTCGAACGCGCGGCAAAAATCATCAACCAAGACGAGATTGCGGCAAAAATGAACGACCTGCCGGAAAGCCTGAAAGGAAAAGTACGCGGCGGAGGGTCGCTCACCGCATTGCCTATCATTGAAACACAAGCGGGCGACGTGTCGGCTTACATCCCGACCAACGTAATTTCCATCACCGACGGACAAATATTCCTCGACACGGATTTATTCAACCAAGGCTCGCGTCCGGCAATAAACATCGGCATTTCGGTGTCGCGCGTCGGAGGAAATGCGCAACTAAAGTCCATGAAAAAAGTAGCCGGCACATTGAAAATAGACCAAGCGCAATACCGCGAGCTCGAAGCGTTCACCAAACTTGGCGGCGACATGGACGCCGTTACCACGCAAACGATTGACAAAGGGCGGAAAAATACAAAACTGCTCACGCAACCACAATACCAACCGCTGCCCACAGGCGAACAAATAGCCGTACTGTACTGCGGTACGCACGGATTGTTACGACACGTGCCGCTCCATAAAATTAACGACTTTGAACATGAATTCCGCAAAACACTCCGGCTGGTATATGAACAAAAAGTAATTATTCCGTTGGAAAAAGGAATCATCAACAGCGACATCGAGGGCTACATCAAAGAAGCGGCTTCGGCGGCGGCAAAACAATTTACGGAATAACGCCATGGCTGCACTAAAAGAAGTAAAAACGCGCATCGCTTCGGTGCAAAGCACTAAGAAAATCACGGAGGCTCGACAGATGATTGCCTCGGCGCAACTACACCGTTCGCAAGCGGTATTGAAACAAGCGCTGCTTTACCACGACACGCTGCACGCCATGCTCGAAAGTCTGGCGGCAAGCGTGGATAACGAGCTGGACACACCGCTCACCGAAGAACGGACGGAGGGCGAAACCGCAGTAGTCATATTCTCGTCCAATTCGGGAATGAACGGCGCGTTCAATGCGCGAATGGAAAAGGAACTGCACACGTTCAAAGAACTGCATCACGCCGAAAAAAACATATTCATACCCATAGGCAACAAAGCGCGGAAAGCCCTGCTGCAAACAGGCTGCGAACCGGCATACCAGTTAGACCATTTGGTACACAAACCCACGTTTGACGACGTTACCGCGCTTGCCGCCACGCTCACCGACCTGTTCCTGTCGAAAAAAGCGAAGCGCATAGAACTGATATATTACCATTTCAAAAGCGTAGGCGTACAAGATATAAAGCGCCAAACATTTTTGCCGTTCCGCATAGCAAAAACAGGAAATGCCGCGCCGGCAAACTACATTATAGAACCGTCGCTGCCCGACGTACTGGAAAAATCATTACCGCTGTTGCTTCGCGCCATGCTCTACGCCGCATTGATTGACCACCAGACCTCAGAGTTTGCGGCACGCACCATAGCCATGCAGCTTGCCAGCGAAAACGCCAACGAGCTGCTCGACGAACTGCGACTTACTTACAATAAAGTAAGGCAACAAAACATTACCACCGAACTGCTCGACATTATGGGCAGCTCATTTGCGTAATTCCCTTCCGAAAGTGATTAGGTGATTAAGAAAGCTACGCTACAATCTGCGCGAGCGGGGCGAGGCAGAGCCTACGCGCCAACATGGGCTGCCGACATGAAAAAAGAGGCTGCCCAAAAACCGGACAGCCCCTTTTTACATTTGAATTATTTCTACTGCGCCTTGCAGGAAATATTATTCCCCGACTATATTTTCCTCGCTAAAATACACCAGCCATTGCTTACTGGCTTTGTAAGCCGCCAAGACCCTGGCGGGCACATACAATTTTGTACCGTCACCGTCCACAAAACTGTAAGGAAAAGCAGAATCTCCCAGACTCACCGTATCCGGGCGGTTCCAGCTCACATGTATGTCAGAAAG
>JAITPN010000051.1 GCA_031289415.1 Prevotellaceae bacterium
AATGGGCTTATCAGGCAATATTTACCGAAAGGAACTGACTTTGACTTGTATTCTGATGATTTTATTAGATTGATTCAGAACAAAATAAACAAACGTCCCAGAAAAAAACTCTGTTTTCAGACGCCTTCTAAAAAAATTTACGCATCTTTGTTCTGATTTTTGTCGCATTTAGAAGTTGAATCTGCAATGACTTGTTTTTATAAAAAAATAACTATCTTTGCAAAAAAAAAGAAAATGAATGAAGCGAAAAATGCAAAAAGTAAGAAGGCGGGGAGTTTCCTTAATCCGGTTGAAGTCTTTCTTAATTCATTTAGCGCAAACGCAATTATTCCATAGCAAGAGGGAAGTTGTACGTTCTTATTATAATTAGTTTTTTTGGTTTATTAAAGATTTGACCTCTTGCTGAGACGGAGCTTTACGGCTTCGTCTCTTTTTTTATTTAAAAAAAATGATTACCTTTGTGGTGATAAAGTTTTTCATAATAATGTAGGGGGGCGCGAAAGCGCCTCTTTCCGTTGGTGAAAAGTGATGTGTGAAGAGTTAGGTGTGAAGAGTTAGGTGTTAAGCGTTAAGAGAAGCCTTCGGACGATGAAACACATTACACTTAACTCTTCACACATTACACATCACGCTTCACACTTATTCCCAACGCATGGCGTCGGCTTTCAGGAGTATGGCGAGCATGATGGTGAACGCCCAGAGCGACGAGCCGCCGTAGCTGACGTACGGTAGCGGGATGCCGATGACCGGCGCCAGACCGATAGTCATGGCGATGTTGATGAGGACGTGGAAGGCGAGTACCGATAGTACGCAGTAGCCGTATATGCGGAAGAACGGGTGGCGCTGCCGCTCGGCTATCACGACGATTCTGCCGAGCAGCAGCAGGTAGATGAATACGACGGCTACGGTGCCCGCGAAGCCCCATTCTTCGCCGATGGTGCAAAAAATAAAGTCGGTGCTTTGTTCGGGTACGAAGTTGTAGCGCGTCTGCGTGCCTTTCAAGAATCCTTTGCCGAACGCGCCGCCCGAGCCGATGGCTACTTTCGACTGGTGTACGTTGTAGCCCACGTTCTGCAAGTCGTTCTGCATACCGAGCATGTCTTCGATGCGCGCGCGCTGGTGGGGTTTCAGCAGGTGTACGAACGCATAGTCGACCGACGATTCGAAGGCGAGCGAGCCGATGAAGAATAGGGTGATTACCCAGACGTAGCGTAATTTCTTTTTCAGCGTGGCGACGATGCCTATCAGCAGCGTGGTGGCGCACAGCAGTAGGAGCAACCGGTCGGGCGTGGGGTTGGGGATGCCGAAGTGGGGGAATATTTTTTGCGTAAGCAGGAAAAAAACGCCGAACGAGAGCATGCCGGCTAATACCGTAATGAATATCCGGCGGCTGACCAGCGCGTAGATCAGGAGGCACAGCGCCCAAATGAGTATCAGCACCGACAGCGGTTGCCATATAATGGAGAGGATGAATAGCAGGATGGAGAAAAGTGCGAGGAGCACGACCCAGCCCGACAGCCCTTCGCGGTAGAGCATGATGATGAGCGAGGCGAAGACGCACGCCGACCCCGTGTCGTGCTGCAAGAGGATGAGGGCGACGGGCAGTCCGATGATGGCGGCGGTTTTGAGGATGTTTACCGGGTTGTTTATTTTGAAATGATATTGGCTGAAATGTCGTGCCAGCGCGAGCGACGTGGCTACTTTTGCCAGTTCGGCGGGTTGCAGGCGGAAGGGTCCGATGGTGAACCACGAGCGTGAGCCGTTGATTTCCGTGCCGGCAAACAGTACCATGACGAGCGCCAGCATGACGACGCCGTAGATGGGGTAGGCGAATACGGAGAAGAATTTCTGGTTCGTAAACAGGACGATGAGGGCAAGCATGATGCTGCTGGCGATCCACAGCATCTGCATGCCGTAGCGCTGCGACGGGTCTACGATGCTGCTGTGCGCTTCGTTGTATGCCGAGGCGTAGATGCTGATCCAGCCGATGAATACCAGCAGCAGGTATAGCGCGACGGTTAGCCAGTCGAATTTATACATCTGGTTTTGCGTCGTGTCTGTCATGGTCATATTGTGAATAGTCGGTCATTTCAATTTGCGGTCTTTAATAAAGTCTTTGGATACGATGTCCGCTTCGAGGTCGTCGCGCAGCACTTCGCCGTTGATGTACTTTTCCGTCATCAGCGAAGCTATGGGGGCAGCCCACGAACCGCCCCATCCGGCATTTTCGAGGTATGCGACGATGGCAATCGTCGGGTTGTCGCGCGGCGCAAAGCAGATGAATACCGAGTGGTTGGCGCCGTGCGGGTTTTGCGCCGTGCCTGTTTTTCCGCACAGGTCGATGTCTGCGATTTTCGACCGTCCGGCGGTAGAGCCTGCGCCGCCGTTTACTGCCAGGTACATGCCGTCGACGATGACGCCGAAGTGCGCGGTGTCGACGCCGGTGTAGTGGCGCGTGGTGTATGCCGTGTCCGTGTTGCTGCCTACGACGTTGCGCACTACGTGCGGCGTGTAGTAGTATCCGCGGTTGGCAATGGTCGCTGCAAAGTTAGCCAGGTGCAGCGGCGTAGCGCCTATTTCGCCCTGCCCGATGGCGAGTGAAATAATGGATAGCGACTTCCAACGGTCTTTTCCGTGAATCCGGTCGTAGGTGCGCACCGAGGGCAGCAAGCCCGGCTGCTCGTTGGGGATGTCGGTACCTAATTTTTTTCCGAAGCCGAAGCTTTCTACGTATTCGCGCCATTTGAGGAAGGCTTCTTCGACGTCGTGGTATTTCGGGTTGTCGATGATGTTGCGGAACGCATAGCAGTAGTAGGCGTTGCACGACATTTGGATGGATTGCCTCAGGTTGGTGGGCGAGGGGTGGGCGTGGCAGGCTACGCCGCGTCCTATTTTGTAGCCCATGGCGCAGCCGTAGCGCGTGTTGGGCGTGAGTGTTTTTTCTTGCAGCCCGATAAGTCCGTTGGCTAATTTGAATACCGAGCCGGGAGGGTAGGGCGACATGGCGGCGCGGTTGAACAGCGGCGTGAGCGCATTTTGCTGCAAGGCTTGGAAGTTGCGGTTGATGCCCACGAGCAGCGAGGGGTCGATGCCCGGGCTGGAGACGAACGCCAGTATTTCGCCCGTGGCAGGTTCGATGGCTACGAGGCTTCCTACTTTGTTCCGCATCAGGTGTTCGCTGTATTCCTGCAGGTCGCTGTCGATGGTGCATACAATGTTTTTGCCCGATACGGCAGCTTCGTCGTGCGCACCGTCTTCGTACGAGGCTCTAATCCGGTTGTTGACGTCGCGTACGTAAATATTCACGCCTTTTTCTCCGCGCAGAGCGTCTTCGTATCTTTCTTCGATGCCTGTTCGCCCGATGTAGTCGCCCATTTTGTAGTACGGGTTTTTTTCAAGGATTTTTTTATCCGTTTCGGTAACGTATCCCAACAGGTTTCCGGCAATGTTGCGCGGATAGTTGCGCAAAGTACGCGCTTGGACATAGAATCCGGGGTATTTGTATGCTTTTTCTTGAAACACGCCGTAGGTTTCGGCAGGCACTTGTTTCATGAATACGGCGGCTTGGTAGCCTATGCGCTTGCGGCGGCGGTGTACGTCGTCGAGCAGCGTTTTGCAGTAGGCGGGCGAGATGTTGAAAATGGCGCAAAATTCGAGCGTGTCGAACGCTTTCAATTCGAGCGGAACAACCAGGAGGTCGTACACGGTTCGGTTGCCTACAATAAGTTTTCCGTTACGGTCGAAAATCAATCCGCGGGCGGGGAATTGTACTTCGTAGCGCAGGACGTTGTTGTTGGCGGTGTTTTTATACGAGTCGTCAATGACCTGAATATAGAATAACCGGATGATAAGAATCAGCGAGATGATTACCAGCGCACAGAGTATGAACTTTTTTTTGTTATCGTCTTCGGGGTTGTTCATACAAGCGGTTATTTGCGTTGGGGTTTTACGGCAAAGTGCAGCAGTGTAACCAGTATTGAGGTTGCGAGCGTGCTGAGCAATATCCGTATCGCCGTGTGTTGAAAGTGGTGGACGCTGAATGTATCGAGCATAAACAGCACGGTGTTGTATGCCAGTAATGATAGCCCAATGTAGATGAAAAACATGCCGAGTCCTAAGATGCGTATGGACGGCATGGCGCTGCTGCCCATGTCGTCTTTGGCAGCGCATCGTTTCAGGATTTTCGGGCGTATGTATGCCATGAAAAGGAGGGCTGCCGTGTGCAGTCCGATGACATCCATCGAAAAAATGTCTATGCACAAGCCCATAGCAAAAGCCCACATCAAAGTCGGCGCCGCGGCATAGTTGAAAGGCAGGAACAGGATGAACGCGGTGTACAGCGCGGGGTAGGCGTAAGTGCCGAACGGCAGTTTATCTATCACTATATCCTGCACGAGAATGAGGATGAGCAAAAACAGCAACAAACGTAGGATATTAGTATTCATCGAATAGGGGTTTTAACGTTTGTAGCTCGTCGCGGTAAAGAAAACTGACTACGCGCACGTGTTGTATTTTCTTAAAGTCAATAAACAGCCGGATGCGTACTTCGTGGAAGTTGCTGCGCTTGGCTTGGTGCGAGTCTATGACGACGCCCACCGGAATGTTTGGCGGGAAAATGCCGGAAAAGCCGCTTGTAACCACCGTGTCGCTTATTTGTACGCTGCTGTGTTCGGGAATGTCGTACAACACCGATTCGTTATGCGTAATACCGTCCCATTCCATAGGTCCGAAATCGCCTGTGCGCATAAGCCTTACGTTGCACCGCCAGTTGGTGTGGAGCAACGATTTGACGAACGCGCAATGTTCGGTTACCGATGTTACAACACCCACTATGCCATTGTCGGCAATAACGCCCATATCGGGCGCTACGCCATTGGCAGAGCCTACGTTGAGCACTATATAGTTGTGTTGTTTGGTTACCGAGTTGTCAATGATCGTAGCGGGAATGTAGCTGAACAGCGGCTTCCCTGCCGTGCCGAAAGCTGTGCCCGGCAAGGCATTGGGGGTGCTTTGGTATTGCGCCAGCATGTTGTGTAGCGCGGTGTTCTCTTCGTTCAGCGCCTCGTTTACCTCTTTCAGTCCGACGTATTGTGTGGCGCTATTCCATTGTTTGTGCCAAAAACTTCGTGCGGCATACAGCTGATTCATCACTACCGATTGCTGGTAGTAACTGCTCGAAGTAATCAGCAAAAATGCAACTGCTTCCAGTAGCATGAAAAGCATTAGGATACGAGCACCTGCAAGGAGACGAAAGACATTCTTCATGGATTGTTATCTCATCAGAAAAGGATATTTGCCAATGTTTTTCAAGGCAATACCTGTGCCGCGCACTACGGCGTGAAGCGGATCTTCCGACACATGGAACGGGATATTGATTTTCTCCTGCAACCGTTTGTCTAATCCGCGCAACAATGCGCCGCCGCCGGTAAGGTTAATGCCGCTTTGCACAATGTCGGCATACAGTTCCGGTGGTGTTTGCTCCAGCACGCCCAATACAGCCGATTCTATTTTTACGAGCGCTTTATCAAGGCAGTGCGCTATTTCCTGATAGGTTACAGACACTTCTACCGGCAAGGCTGTCATTAAATTCGGACCGCGTACCACAAACGGTGTCGGTGGCTCTTCAAGCTCCGAAAGCGCCGACCCTACTGATATTTTAATGTCTTCGGCAGTGCGTTCGCCTATTTTGATGTTGTGTTGGCTGCGCATGTATTGCTGAATGTCGGACGTGAAGCCGTCGCCGGCAACCCTGATACTTTCGTTGCACACGATACCGCCCAGCGCGATAACGGCTATTTCGGTCGTTCCGCCTCCTATATCCACTACCATGCTGCCTTTGGGCGCTTCCACGTCAATGCCTATACCCAGCGCAGCAGCCATGGGTTCGTAAAGCATATATACATCGCGCCCTCCGGCATGTTCCGAAGAGTCGCGCACGGCGCGTATTTCCACTTCGGTGCTGCCCGACGGAATTGCCACCACAAGGCGCAGACTCGGCGTGAAGAAACGGTTTTTAGGATTTATTTGCTTAATCATTCCGCGAATCATTTGTTCGGCGGCGTTGAAGTCGGCAATCACGCCGTCGCGCAACGGTCTGATTGTTTTAATGTGCTCGTGTGTTTTGCCGTGCATTTGCCGCGCTACCGATCCGATAGCGATAGGCTTTCTCGTGTTTTGGTCAATAGCCACAATGGAAGGTTCATCTACTACTATCTTGTCGTTATGGATAATCACAGTGTTGGCAGTACCGAGATCCATGGCTAATTCTTGTGTTAAAAATGAAAATGACATCTTATTTTTGTGTTTTTTTAATGTTTGAAATGTCGTATGCCGGTCGTAACCATTGCCATATTATGCTGGTTGCAGTAGTCGGCAGACAGTTTGTCGTTGATAGAGCCGCCGGGGTGTATGACGGCGGTGATGCCAGCGTTGCCGGCTATTTCTACGCAGTCGGGGAAAGGGAAGAAAGCGTCGGACGCCATGACCGCACCGTGGAGGTCGAAGCCGAAGCGCGCCGCTTTTTCTACCGCCTGATTCAGCGCATCAATGCGCGACGTCTGCCCCATGCCGCTTGCGCAAAGCTGCTGATTCTTTGCCAGCACAATGGCATTCGATTTGGTATGTTTTACAATTTTATTGGCGAAAAGCAGGTCTTCGGTTTCTTGCGTGGTGGGGTGTTTTGTAGTTACCGGAACCAGCCCTGCGGCGTCTTCTTTTTTCGTGTCTTTGTCTTGTACCAGCACACCGTTGAGCAGCGAACGGAATTGTGCACTGCCGCCGTATGCGTTGTCTTTCCGCACAAGAATGATGCGGTTTTTCTTCTGTTTCAGAATAGCGAGTGCCTCGTCGTCGTAGGCAGGCGCGATGACCACTTCAAAGAAGATGGCGTTTATGGCTTCGGCAGCCGCGGCGTCCAACTTGCGGTTGGCGATAATTATACCGCCGAACGCCGATTGCGGATCACCGGCTAATGCGGCGTCCCATGCTTCTTTTACCGTAGTGCGGCTGGCAATACCGCAGGCGTTGTTGTGTTTCAGGACAGCTACGGTGGTATCGTCAAATTCGTTGATTAGGTTTACAGCCGCATCAATGTCGAGCAGGTTGTTGTATGAAATTTCCTTGCCGTGGATTTGGTCGAATATATCGGCAAATTTGCCATAGAATTTAGCCTGCTGGTGTGGGTTTTCGCCGTAGCGTAGCGGTATGTGTTCCTGTACGCTTTGCTTGAATGCCGGAATATCTTCGGCGGCGTTGAAATAATTGAAAATCGCTGTGTCGTAGTGCGACGAGGTTTCAAAAGCCATTGCCGCAAAACGTCGCCGGTCTGCCAGCGAAGTTTCGCCTTTTTTCGTGTCGAGCAGCGCCAGCAGTTCGCCATATTGGCGGCGGGAACTCACGATTAGCACATCCTCATGATTCTTTGCGGCGGCGCGGATGAGCGAAATGCCGCCGATGTCAATTTTTTCTACAATTTCCTGTTCGCTTAGCTTTGCTGCCACCGTTTCCTCAAAAGGATAGAGGTCGACAATCACCAAATCGAACGGCGGGATGTCGTATTCGCCCAACTGTTTTTTGTCATCGGAGTGGTTACGGCGGGCTAAAATTCCGCCAAATACTTTTGGATGTAATGTTTTTACACGTCCGCCCAAAATAGAAGGATACCCTGTGAGGCTTTCTACCGAGTGGGCTTTTACGCCCAGTTTTTCAATGAAATCAAGCGTTCCGCCCGTAGAATACAATTCTACATTCAGTGCGGCTAAATGGTTGATGATTAAGTCTAAGTTGTCTTTATAATAGACTGATAGTAACGCTCTTTTAATTTGTTTTGTGTTGATGTCCTGCATTTTTCCGGTCTTAAAATCAAACTGTAAAGATAGCTAATATAGTTGAGATTATAGAATGAAAAATCGAAAAAAATTAAAATTGGGTATATTTTTTTAACTTATTTCAATAAATCGGGTAAGCGCTACGAAATCGGATACGCTTAATTGTTCGGGGCGTTTTGTCAGCAATTCGTTTGGTGGTAACGGCTTGTCGCCTGTAATGCCTTTAATGGAATTGCGGATGACTTTGCGCCGTTGGTTGAACGTGGTTTTTACCACGCGCCGGAACAGTGTTTCGTCGCAGCCGAGCGTTTGCACGCTGTTTCGCGTCAACCTTATGACGCCCGATTTTACTTTCGGCGGCGGCACAAACACATTTTCGTGTACCGTAAACAGGTATTCGATGTGGTAATAACTTTGCAGCAATACGCTTAATATACCGTACGTTTTGCTGCCGGGCGGGCAGGCGATGCGTTCCGCCACTTCTTTTTGCACCATGCAGACTACTTCCGGAATCCGGTTGCGGTGAGCCAGTACTTTGAAAAAAATCTGCGAAGATATATTGTACGGAAAATTCCCGATGACGGCTACCGGTTTCGCAAATAATTCTTCAAGCTCCAGCTCCAAAAAATCACCTTGGATTAAACGAGGGGTAAGCGCCGGAAAGTGTGTATGCAGATAAGCGACCGACTCGCGGTCAATTTCCGCTGCATACGTTACGAGGTCGGGGCGAGCCAGCAGAAATTCGGTGAGCACACCCATGCCGGGACCCACCTCAAGCGTGTCGCGCGTGTTGCCCGAAAGGCTTTCCACAATGCGCGCCGCAATAGATTTATCGCGCAGGAAGTGCTGTCCTAAACTCTTTTTTGCATATACATTCATCATCGCTTTGCTTAATTCTGTGCGGCAAATGTAACACATTTATTTGTGAAACCCGACTATTGGCGGCTTTTTTTTGTGAAGCGTGAAGAGAGTTATGAGTTATGAGTTATGAGTGAAGCGTGAAGAGTTAAGAGTTAAGCGAAAAAGAATGACGGCAACACGCTTCACGCTTTACTCTTTACTCTTCACTCTTTACTCTTCACGCTTCACGCTTCACTCTTTACGCTTCACCCTCTCTCCCCATTAAAAAGAAAAGAGGCGCTTGCGCGCCTCCATTCAATTTAAAAATTTTTATACACTTAAATTAAAACAATTCCCTAACTCTGAACTACTGTTTCTGCAATGCACCGGCATAACCACTACCGGAAATCGTAGCGCCTGCAAAGTCAACCGTCGGATAGCCTTGGGGCAGGGTTGAGGGCAGAATCTTGACGTCATCGTTTGTCGGGACGAAACTGCTGTTAAGCGGATTGCTTGAAAGGGTCGTATTGTCTGAAATCGTACCACCGGCGTCGATTGATCCTCTCAGCGCATTGTACTGGGCAGTGATGCTGTTGGATGCGCCAAACTGGTGTCCGTTGCCGTCGCCTTCGCCGTTATCATAGAATACGTTTCCATAATAATATACATTCCAGTCAAGACCGCGGTCATGTGTCCACACTGCGCCGGCGCCACCATGGTTGCCGATAAATGTACAACCGTAAACTCTCAGGGAATGATCATCACCGCCGCCCCATACTTTTACGATTGCAGCGCCGTAGCCGGCTGAAGTGTTGTCCGTAAATATACAAGAACTGACGATCAAATCGCCGTTGCAGTGCGACGAGATAGCGCCGCCCCAGTTGCGTTTACCATCACCTTCACCATTATTGACGAATCCGTGGAACCAGAGGCGGTTGATGCTTACCGTATAATCCCGTTCGTCGACGAAATGGATGGCGGGGTAGCCCGGTCCACCGGCAGTCAGCTTGTGCCCTTCGCCGTTGATGGTAACGCTGATTACGTCATCGCCGTTGAAGACAAGTCTGTCGGACAGGGTGATGTCAGCCTTCACGTTGATGGTTTTTGCGTCGCCTGATGCCTGAATAGCATAGAGCGCAGCGTTGAATTCTGCTTCGGTAGAGACATTAAATATGTCGGGGGCGGCGGCGCCGTCTTGCGCTACGGCTACCGTAACGGTTTTACCGTCTGCTGTTACCGAGATGACCGCCGAGCGGGGATAGCCGTCGTTGGCTTCTACGGTTACCGTTATCTTACCTCCGGCGCTCGTGCCGCTGGCGGGGCTTACCCTTGCCCACTCCTGGCTGCTCGTAGCCGTCCAATTCCTGTCGGCTGTTACGGTAAGCTCAGGCGCGCCGCCTCCTGTCGCCACATTCACTGATTCCGGCGTTACCGTCAACTTCACATCGCCGCTCGGCGTAGCCGTCGCGCCGTTTCTCGTAGAATAGTCAAGTTTCAGGGTATAATCGCTTCCGGGCGAAACGCCATCTAAGTCCGATTGCAGCGTCAGCACAAGGTAGTACTTCTTGCCGGCTTCGCAGTCATATACCCCCACCGTATCGCGGTGCGGATTGTAAGCGCCGCTGCCGTCAGTTGTTTCTCCTAAGAATATCACCAAGCGTTGTTCGCCCGGATATATCGTCAGCGTACCAGCCGCCGTAGTGTTTATTTCATACACCAGCGCCGCCACGTCTCCGTTCCAAAACATGTGGTTGCTTGCGCGGTAAGCCGTCGCTTCATTGATTATTCCCGACTCTTCGAGAATCGTATTGCTTTGGGGTGCTACGTACTCCGCCTGCTTTACGGTTACGGTTTTCGTCAGCGTACCTGCCGATACGGTAATCGTAGCCGTGCGCGCTGCGCCGTCATTGGCGGCGGCGGTTACGGTAATCGTACCGTTGTCCGTACCTGTGGCGGGCGCTACGATAGCCCACGAGGCGTCGCTCTCGGCTTTCCACGCACCGGCGTCGGTTGTGATGTCAAACGTTACCGCTTCGCCTTCGACGCTCACGTCTTTCGATGCGGGCGTTACGGACATCACCGGAGCAGTACCTGTTTTGCCTACCTGCGTTACCGTTACGGTCTTCGTCAGCGTTTCGGCTTTCACCGTTACGGTGCCCGTACGCGCTTCGGTCGACGTGTTTGCCGACACGTTCAGCACGAACGTTTTTTCAGTATTCCCCGATGTCGTAATCCACTCATCGCTGGGCGTTGCTTCCCAACTCCGGTTGGAGGTTACGGTTACGGTTACGCTTCCGCCGTCGGCAGAAGGTACGTCATACGTGGCGGGAGTTACCTCAAGGGTAGGGTCTTCTACCACAGTTATAGGGTCGTCCTTACAGGCGACCGTCAGCGCCAAGCCTGCCATGAGGCTCGCTGCGCACAGAATTAAATTGTTTGTTTTCATACACATTTTAATTAAATTTATTTATGTTGTTTTATTGTGTTTAACTGTTGAATTGTTGAGCCACTGAAGGGCATTTTTAGCGTCCCAAAGCGATTCTTTAGCGTTCCAAAATGGTTTATTAAATCTTATGGATATTCCAAAAGCCATCATGCTCCCTTTGTTTGAACTCCGGCAGAGTTCACATCCGCAGGAGGGGGTGATACCTTTATATGTATGTGTGCCGTGTGGGCGAAGCCGTGAGGCAGAGGCGCACCAAAAGGGCAAAACGCTGTAACTTGCTGATTTACATGGGGGGGGTGAGAAAACCTTATTATCCATCGGCGCAGGCAGGGCTGGGGCGGCAACGGCGCGGCGGGCGCGGGCTGCTGAGGGCTTGCTCACGGGTTTCAGAGGATATGTGGTTTCAAAGTCCATGAATTAAATAAATGTTAAATAACAGTTAATGGTGCAAAGGTAGTGATTTTTTTCATTCGTGCAACTTTTTTCTGAAAAAAAGTTAAGAGTTAGGTGTGAAGAGTTTTTTTCGCCTAACTCTTTACTCCTAACTCTTAACCCTTTACTCTTTACTCTTAACCCTTAACCCTTCACTCTTTTCACCTGTTGAACGCGAGGTTTATTTTCAAACCGAACGCGAGAACGCCGAGTTTATCGACGTATGTAGTCCCTGTAAATTGGTTTTCGGACGACAGGATGCTGTTTAAAATCAGCTGGTCGTTGGTATCGTCATGCGAAACCAATGGGAGGTTGGTATCCGATTGGCGCGGACCTGTTTCCCAGACGCCATAGTCGAAGAATATGCCGGTGTAGAGGCTCGTTTTGGAGGAGAGCGACCACCGCAATCCTGTTTCCAACGCTACGGACAGGTTGCCTGTTTTGAACGCCATCGAGCCTTTGGACGATTGGTTGGCAAAGTTGCCGATGCCGTGGTTGGGCATTTCGGGGAGGAACTCTTGGTGCGTGTCGGGGAAGTATGCCGACGTGCTTAGCTGCGCAATCTCGTTGCTGTATTTGGTGATAACCGAATACCCTGCTTTTATCCCGCCTGCGGCATACCACTTGTGGTTGCCGAATACCCGGACGCGGTATCGCACCATCAGCGGCACTTGCAGGTAGGTGATGTGCTGCTGCTCGGTGTAGCCCTTAATCTTGCTGTTGTAGTACCACGGCTCTATGCGCGAGCCGTCGTTGTACATTTTGAAGGCGCTTCCGCTCAATGTGTCGGCTTTCAGCGTGCCGCTGTAGTAGAATAGTTCTACGCCGCCTATCATATCCCAGTGGCGGCTGATGGGGCTGGCGTAGCTCACCCCGCCGCCGCCGCCGAGTTTACTTTCGGAGGTGAACGCGCTGCCGTGCCGCAGCTGCGTGAAGCCTCCCAATACGTATACCGAAATTTCATCCTGCGGCAGTTCTTGCGCCTGTAGTCCGCTTACCATGCAGCATATTGTGGCTGCTAATGCTGTAATTCGTTTCATCTTTCTTGTTGTTCTTATTTGTTAATGATTATATTTGTCGATTGTTTGCCTGCCCGCAGCACATACCAGCCCGTCGGGAGTTCCGAGAGGTTCAGTACGGTTCGTTCCGACGTGCACGGATATTGGCGAACCAGTCCGCCCAGTTCGTCGTACAGTTCCATCGTCTTCACGGTTTCCCAATAGGGATTGACCACCGTAGCCGTAGCGCTTGCCGGATTCGGATACACCGTGAGCGGGTTTGCGTGCGGCTTTCCGTCGTAGACGAACGGACATGCGGCTATCGGCGTCGCTTCGCCCACCCTCGTGAGATAGACAACGTACGTGCCGTCGGCAGGGGCGTATAGATACGGTTTGTTGTCTTCTCCGGTAAGTTTCTCACCGTTTTTAAACCATTCGTACTTGCTGAATTCATACCCGCCGTTGGTTGCGGAGTTAAGGTTTATTGCCAATACGTCGTTCCAGTATTGACGTAGGATGTATGACGGATAGCGCACGGTAACGCGTATGGTGTAGCTTTCGGTCTTTTTTCCGTCGGCGCCTGTCGAGTGTATGACGAAAGTGAACGAACCCGGCTTGTCGAGGATTGCCGGTACGGCAGTTTCTTCGCCGTTCAGCAGGTATTTCACCGTTCCGCCCGACGACGGCGTTATTTTCGTTACTTTAAATATATTGCTACACGGCAGCAGCATCTCGTATTGCATAGTGTCGGGGTTGAACGCCGGCGTGAATGAACCGTCGTTGTCGCCCAAGTTTATTTCCAAGTCTTTTAATCGGGCGTTAATCCATACGTCGAGCGCAATTTTGCCTTCGGAGGTAGCGCTGGTGTCGGTATGGATTGCCGGAAATATCTGGAGCGCTTCTAAAGGCGCAATGGGCGTTTCGGGGATTAGCCATTCGTATTCGGCAGGTATGGGAACGTCTTTTATAAGCATGCCTTCCACGTATTCTACCCGAATGGTTAACGGAACGAACGAGCCGGATGTTTTTAGTATCAGGAACGTGCCGTCCAGCGTGCCGCTGTAGTTTCCTGTGCCTGCGATGGTAAATGTAGCTGTTCCGGCGTTTACATTGTCGGCATACGTTACCGTATAATCAATGCCGTGGCGGAGCGAGCGGTTTTTGTAGGTTACCGTCAACGGTGGCGTGAATGGGTTGCCTGTGTACGTGAACGGACCTACCGGCGCTACGTTTATTCCACCGCTCGACAAGTCTTTTGGCGTAACAGTCAGCGTGCCGCTATGCACGTCGAAGTCGTAGTACGACGATGCGCCGCCGCTTACCGTAATTTCGTATTCGCCTACATGGCTTGTGTCGTTCGCGGCAGTCGCGGCTTTCGGTTCTGTTTTCAGGATATACCGGTTGTCGTCATTTACAAAGCCTGTGTAGGTCAGCGTAAATTCAGGATTCGGCTCGCCGTACGTTTTTGTCAGGGCGTCGGCTGCTACCGTCAACGGCGCTTTGGTAACCGTCAACACGCCGCTGTTGTCGTAAGTGAACATGTAGTTGTTGTCGTTACCTTCTTTTACGGCGATGGCATACGTTCCCGGCGTGTGCACCGGCGAGGCGTCGCTTGTGGCTGCGGGAGGGGCGTCTATCGCACTTTCGTTGTCGCCTGACACGAACCCTGTATATATAAGCCGGAAAGCCGGATTGTTACTACCGTACACACGTGCCGTATCGGCGGCTTTCACCGTCAGCGGCGCTTTGGTAATGGTCAGCGTGCCGCTGTGGTAGCGATAGGCGTAGTTGTTGTCTGCGCCTCCGGTTACGGTAATTTCATACGCTCCGGCGTTGGCGGCGGCAGTAGATGCAGCCGTGGGCTTCGCATCAAGCACGGTAGTGTCTTCGCTGTTCACAAAACCGCGGTACGATATCCGGTATGATGCCGGAAGGGCGTTTCCATACACTATTGTCGAATCGTTGGCGGCAGCGTGCAGCGGCGCTTTCTCGATGAGGAACGCGGCGGTAGCTGTGCCTGCATATTTCCCTTTCCCTGTGATGGCGGCGGTTGCCGTGCCTGCGTCGGTATTGTTGCTGTAAGTTACTTCATAATCGTAGTTCAACGCCAAGAAGGTATGCCGCACGGTGTCTTTTATGGTGAGTATCGGCGTTTGCGGTTTACCGTTATATACCAACGGCGCGAGGGAGTCTATCGCGACGGCGAACGGACGTTTCATGACAACGACCGTATCTTTTATACCTGTAGCCGTACATCCGTTGGCGTCGGTGAGTTTGATAAGTTCAAATTCAAACCATCCTTCGAGCAGCGCGTTCACCGTACAGGTATCGCCCGGCTGTGTATTCCGCAGGATGGTGCTTCCGGTTAAATCGTCGTATGCACGGGTCATGTAGTAAATGTAGGTGTAGCCCGGCGTGCCGGTAGCTACGAAATGGAGGCTGTCGTCAATCAATACCGTGTCTTCCAAAATGCGGATGGTAGGCGCATCGTGAAGCGCGAGCGCGAGTACTACAATACTGTCGTGCCCTGCGGCGGCTTGCAACGTGTCGTAGTAAACGCCCGATTCGGGATTGGCGATGTGGAAGCCGTTGTCGTTATATTCCATGCCGGCGCAAGCCGTATCGGCTACATAAGTAGTATCGGACCGTGGCATGAAATAAGCCTTGATTGTGTTTGTGCCTACCGCGAGGTCGTTGTAGCCGACCGATACTTCGCCGTTCACATTCGGCGTCATTGCGGTTATTGTACTATCGCCGGCAGTGAGCGTTATTTGGGCGAGTATTTGAGGACTTGTAGGCGTTGCCGTAAGCGTATAGAACAAAGGGGTAGACATGCTGGTCGTGGAGTCGTACGTGAACACTTTCGGGCTGTCGTTGTTCGATATGTTTTCCACAAATACGCCGTCGCCCTCATGTGCGATGTGCAACGTCATCTCCGAAGTTTTTGGATAATAGTATTTCACAATGCCGTAGCCATGCGCGAGGCTGTTGACCGGAATTTCGACGTCGAGCGTATTTGCCGAACTTTCCGGTATGATGATGCTCGGCTTGGCGTTGGCGATAGGCTGGCAAAGCGTATCGACCGGCACGCAGGACACTACGTATTCGTATTTATTGCGGTCAGCCGCAGCAATCGCTTTCCATGCGCCGACAACCTGATGTGCGCCGCTGGTATATCCGGTCGGATAGTTCATTGATATTTTCTGTACGCCGGAGGTTTTGTCCGAATTAATCCAGACTGCGCCGTCGTACATAAGGTGCTGCGCGTCATATTTTGAAAGACCGGCGGCGTAGCCCGCTACGGTGTCGGTAACGGCGGCTTTCAAACTGTCCAGAAGGGCTGTTGCCGCTGCGTCGCCCCACTGTTTGAGCGTACCTATCGCCAGTGTTTCGGTGCGGGTTGAAGGAATGTACACCGCCTGATTCCATGCCCAAGAAACGGATATATGCTTACCGCCCATTATCGGTATTCCGTTAATTGTCCATGACGGTTCTACGCGGTTTTGGATGCCCACGAAACCTTCGCCGATAACCGCTTCGGGGCTGATTTCCACATAATGGTCGCCATAATCGCCCAAATAGCCGCTGCCGCGCTTTAGGTTATTAGGCGCGTTGTCCAGCGGCGCAAGAATGGCGATGTCTTTGCCGAAAGAATTTTTATACGTCGTATTTCCTATCGACATAGCCGCATTGTTTTGAATCGTTCCGCCTTTAATAATGAGCAGCGGCGATTTGTTGCCGTCCTCTGCGCCGCACACCAGAATACCGCCGGCTATCACCGCCGAGTTGCCGCTGATTTCGCCGCCGTACATAATCATGCGCGACCCTTTGCTAATCTGCACTGCGCCGCCGCCGGGCGTCGTATGACCGGTGTAGTCGGCATAAAACCGGTCGGGCATAACCATGTTGCCTGTCGGGCTGCACTGGTTGTTTTTGATTTCGCCGCCATACATGTTGAGCAGCACTTCTTCAGCCCCGCCTGCGCCGTTCAGGCAAATAATGCCGCCCGACGGACCGCCGATATTGTTATTTATCTGCGCGCCGTCGTAGATATTGAACTCGCCTTTTTGCTGATACACTACCGCGCCGCGTCCGGAATAAGCCGCATTGGTTTTCGCCGCTTTATTGTCGTTAATCTGCCCCCATACGTTGATGAAGTTTGCGCCGAGGTTTGCCGCATAGATATTGCTGGTGCCTGTACACTGGTTGTTGTTAAACTTTCCCGATGCGCGGATATTCAACGTCGCATTCGGCGCGCCCCGGTAGGTTACATTGGACGTATTGCCGCTGATTTCGCCGGCTATCTCCCAGACGGCGTCGTTGTTGCTGTGCATCGCTGCGTACATCCCCGCCGACGTGGAGCCGATGTTATCTTTGATTACCGCGCCGGAGTCTAAGTAGAATGTATTGCCGGCAGCAAGCGTAACGAGGTTTCCGCTCACCGTATTCTTAGACATTTCAGCGCCGCTGTAGAGATGGAACGTTTCATCCTTTTGCGCGCTGCCGCCGGTGCTGCGTAGAATGCCGCCTGTCTTGTTTGAATTGATTCGCCCTTCAATATTTACCTTCGACCTGTCCCAAATCCAGAACATACCGCCCCATGTACCGGTAATGGTAGAAAAATTATTATTTGAAATGTCTGCCGTACTTTTTACGTTCAGCGTCGAGCCGTAGTCCAGCCAAGCAATGCCGCCGCCGGCTACGGTGTTGTTCGTGATGTCGGCATATAAATCGCACGTGGCAGACATCATATAAATCGCCGTGGCGGATTGCGTTTCGGGATTAGACGTGCCGGAAGGCGCATGCCAGTTGGAAAACTGCACGCCGTCTTCTATCAGCAAATAACAGTTTTCGACAAACACAACGCCGTTGCCGCCCGAATTTTTCAGCTCCGTTCCTGCTTTCAGCGTAATAGTACCGGACGCGGCGTACGAACTGATGATGCCGTCGTAGCGCCCTGTGGGCGACTGGTGGCGTCCGGCGTCGGTATTATTGTCGGCGTCAGCCCTGAAATTGTCGTCCAGTATAATATTTTCCAACGTAACGCTCGTGGGTATTTTTAATGAATCGTCGCCCCCCACCTCAATCATAGAAGGGTTGTACCAGCGCGATACGCTGTCGACAAATTCGGCTTTCTTCGGAAATCCTGCCTCTGCCGTGATGGTGATACCGGCATTGATTCCCCTAATGGTAATGTTTTTGCTGTACCAGCGCAAGCCTTGCGCGATGGTAATATTTTGGCTCACTTCAATCGTGTCGCCATCTGCCAATACCGCGCCATCGCTTGCGCACAGGTTATCCCAATCCGTAGCGCTTGCGACGGTATGTATGGTCGCCCGACCGGAAAAAGTCATTGTCGTAAGAAATAATCCCGTCAACAGTAGCGCCCGCAGTTTATTTTTGAAACCGCAACGCTTTAAATAATAAGTAAACAACGTATTCATTTGCATCAACTGTTACATTTAAAATCAAAAAATAGTACGAAAGCCGTATACATGGAAAATATGTTTCATCTATCCTCCAGCCTTTGTGCAGCTTTAGTCTACGCTTATTACATGATGCAAAAAGTATGCCAATTTTGCGAACTCTCTAAGTCTGTTCATGAAGCGGAACGCATCGTGGGCGGTGTGCGCCGCGGCTGCGCCGGTATCTAATATATATAAGGTAGCGCCGTCCGCGCCGCTTTTGGGGCATCCCCCAAGACCTTCGGGGGATGCCCCAAAACCTTCGGGGCATGCCCCAAGACCTTCGGGGCGTGCCCCAAGACCTTCGGGGCATGCCCCAAGACTTTCGGGGCATGCCCCAAGACTTTCGGGGCATGCCCCAAGAGCTTCGGGGCATGCCCCAAGAGCTTCGGGGGATGCCCCAAATCGTTCAGGGGGATGCCGGAACTATACGGCTTTCGTCAATAAGGGGCTTAGCGAACTTCTAACTGAAACCCCCAAGCGTAGTCGCAAGGACGGTTTTCGGGCGATTGCAGTGCGTGGGGGATTTTGATTCGCACTCCTTTTTCCGTCAAAACCCATGTCAACGGTTTTTCGTACCCCAACAGGTATATTTTGCTGCCTTTTTTCGGCGTAACGGTCGAAATGATGAGTTCTTTTTCCGGCAATTTTTCTGTAAAAGCAAATACTGTTTTGTGATTTTTACTTTGTGTAAAATAAATATCGTTTTCTTTCCACACTTCGCGGCTGCGGGATTCGTAAATGCCTTTTCCGTTTACTTTCAGCCAGCGACCTACTTCGTCGAGTTGCGCCATCGCTTCCGGGTGAAAGCGTCCGGTGCTGTCGGGTCCGATACAGACCATGAAACTGCCGCCTTTGGCAACGCAATCTATCAGGTTATGAATGACCCAAGGCGTTCCTTTGTAATTTTCGCCATGGGGGTCGTACGCAAATATTTTCCCCAGCAGGCAGATGCTCATCCATGGCATGTTGGTTTGCTCCACGTCGGCGGGGACAACCTGTTCGGGCTGATAGTAGTCGCCATAGTTGCCGATGCCTCTGGCGCGAAGCATCACGTCGGGCTGCCATGTACGTATCAGTTTCACGGTTTCTTTCAGTTGATGCCAGACGTCGCTGTCCATCCACATGTCAAGGCAGAGCATATCTATCGTTCCGTAATGGGTAAGCAATTCGCGGAGTTGCTCGCGGTGGCGGGCAACCAGACGGGCGGTTTCATCCGGCGTCCGCGCGATGTTTCCCAGCGGATGCGCCACGTACGGGCGAAAGTCCGCATCGTACCAATCGGGATGGGAAAAATAGAGGTCGATTTTGATATTTCGCTTGCGCGCCGCCTCGCAAAGTTCTTTCACGATGTCCCGTTTGAAAGGCGTTTCTTCAATACTGTACGTCAAGTCGCACGGCTCAATGCTGATTTCGGGGTTCAGGTAATTTGCCCGCTGTGTTACCTTTGTTTTTGTGTGAAACATCGAAAATCCGTCGTGATGTTTCGTCGTAAATGCAAACGCTTGCATCCCCCATTCTTTGAACTGTTCCATCCATTCATCGGCGTCAAACGCCGTAGGGTTAAAACTTTTATAAAGTTCCTGATATGCCTGCTTTTTTTCATTGCTCATTCCCAGAAAGGGCCACGAGGCGTCGATACCCCATTTGGCATATACGCCCCAATGAATTCGGATAGCGTATTTAATGTCGCGGAACGCTTCGTGCGCTTCTTCCGACGCATGCAGGTAATCGGCGTCGGGTTCCTCTTCGACATAGTCTTTGACTTGCTTGTAATGCCCGTCGCTGTTTGGGAGTACTATCTTACGCGCACGGTCTTTCCGGACGTCCTCCGAGGTGATTTTTTGCTGCCCGAACGACATACTGAGGCTTACCATAATCATTAAGCCGGATAATAAAAGTTGATGGAGATTTTTATGATTCATAATTATTCTTGTTTCTTTGCCATAGATTCTATTTCTGTTGTTTTTGCTACGAGTTTATCGAAATCCGATTGATAAATTTTGTCTTGAATAACCCTGTATTTTTTAACGAATAAAGATGTTCTATAATGCAAAAGTAATACTTTTTTTTTACTGTTATTTCTTCCTATCTTTTCCATTGCTTTTCTCTTTTTTTTACGCAGATAAAAACAATTCAACAATTCAACATATCAAATATCACCCACACGGCAAAGGCGACCGAAGCAATGCCGTTGGTCGTAAAAAATGCAGCATTCAGGCGGCGAAGGTCGGTGGGTTTTATGATTACATGTTGGTACACTAACAAGACAATGAAAATGGCTGCGCCAACCCAATATTTCCAATGGCTATGCGCCGCTACTCCGGCAATCACTACACACGCTCCTGCCGCAAGGTGCCACAATGCCGACAGTCGCATAGCTTTCCGGCGTCCAAAGGCGGCGGGAATGGAATAAAGCCGCTCTTTTTTGTCAAATTCTTCATCGGGCAACGAGTACAAAATATCGAATCCCGCCGTCCAGCATAATACCGTCAGCGCAAACCAGCAAGGCAAGGCGGCAAACGTACCGGCTACGGCAAGGTAAGCGCCCACCGGCGCAACGGCTAAGCACAGTCCTAACCATGCGTGGCATAGCCACGTGAAGCGTTTGGTGTAGCTGTATCCCAATATCAGCAGCAAGGCTACCGGCGCGAGGAATCCGCACAAGGGGTTGAGGTATGCCGCCGCCGCGACGAACAGTGCGGCGTTGGCTATCGAAAAGGCTAAGGCTCGTTTGGGTGCGATGACGCCTTGCGGCACTTCGCGCCCTGCCGTTCGCGGGTTGCGGGCGTCGATGAAGCGGTCGGCATAGCGGTTAAAGCTCATGGCTGCATTGCGGGCAAACACCATGCACAGCAGCATACATCCCAATCGCCACCATTCAAACTGCGGCGACGCTTTTACGCCGTACGCAAAACCAATGCAGGCAAAAGGCATTGCAAAAAGCGTATGCGAAAATTTAACTAATGAGAAGTAGTGTCGTAGCATCATTGTTTATCGCAACACTGCGCCAACTTCTTTCTCGAAATTCTTGAGCAGATTGCTCATCAGGCGGTCAATATCTTCGTCGGTCAACGTGCGCTCGGCGCTTTGGATAGCGAAGTTCAGGGCATATTGTTTTTTTCCGGCGGGCAGTTTGTCGCCGTAATACACATCGAACAGCCCGACGTGCTTCAACCATTGCTTTTCGGTTTTCAACGCTACGGCGCGCAGTTGCGCAAACGTGATGTTTTCGTCAATGACTAATGCCAAATCGCGACGTACTTCGGGATATTTCGGCAAGTCGGCAAACAGAACTTTATGTGCCTGCTGCGCCTCTATCAGCATGTCCCACCTAAATTCGGCGGCATATACTTCTTGTTTTATATCGAACGTGGTGCGTACCGGTTTTGACAGGGTGCCGAACGTAACCAACGAACGGTTTTTCCAGCGAAGCGACAGTCCGTCGGCATATAAATCGGCAGGCGTTTCATCTACGGCAAGGTTATAGATGTTAACCCCGCACCGCTCCAATATTTTCTCTACATAACCTTTCAGCAGGAAGAAATTCGTCGCTCCCTGCGGTTTTGCCCACGATTGTTCGTTCGTTGCGCCGGTTATAAACAACGCCAACCGCGCGCTTTCGGAGTAGGCTTGCGCGCCTTTATCCGCTTTGTCGGGATGAAAGAGATAGGTATTCCCAAATTCGTATAATTTCAAGTCGGGCATTTGCCGGTTGATGTTGCGGCTCACGGCTTCCAACCCGCCGAACAGCAACGTGCGGCGCATCGCGTTCAAATCGTTGCTCAACGGATTGATGATTTTCACTTCCTGCGCCGCCTCAAAGGACGTATATTTTGTATAATAGTCGCTTTTTGTAAGCGAATTACTCATCATTTCATAAAAACCGTTTGCCGTGAGGAAGTCTGCCACGGTGTTCTGCAATTTTTCCTTATCGGGGTGTGGACGTGGATTGACCGACAGGTTTATTGCCGCCGGAATTTCCACGTTGTTGTAGCCGTATATCCGCAATATTTCTTCTACCACGTCGGCTTCGCGCGTTACGTCTACGCGGCAGGCGGGCGCTTTCACCGTCAGTCCGCCGGTGTTTTCGGCGGTTATTTCAAAATCCAATGCTTTCAGAATGGAAATGATTTTTTCATCCTCAATTCTTTTACCGATAAGGCGGGCTATACGGTCGTAGTTCAACGCCACTTCGGCAAGCGGCGCAGGGTTGGGATACAGATCATGAATACGCCCTGTAATTGTTCCTCCGGCTATTTCCTGTATCAGCAGTGCGGCGCGTTTCAACGCATAGCACGTGATGGAAATGTCAGCTCCGCGTTCGTAGCGGAACGACGCGTCGGTGCTCAGTCCGTGCCGCCGAGCTGTTTTCCGCACCCACACGGGGTTGAAGCAGGCGCTTTCAAGAAACACGTCATGGGTGGTATCCGAAACGCCGGCGTCCAATCCGCCGAACACGCCGGCGATGCACATCGGCTGCGTGGCATTGCATATCATCAAGTCGTGCGCGCTCAGGCTGCGGGCTACGCCGTCGAGCGTTACGAAGGGCGTTCCTTCGTCGCACGTGCGTATCACGACGCGCCCGCCGGCGATGTGCGCCGCGTCGAAGGCATGGAGAGGCTGTCCGGTTTCGTGCAGCACGAAATTGGTTATATCTACTATATTGTTGATAGGTCGCAACCCGATTGCCGTAAGGCGTTTTTGCAACCATTCGGGCGATGGCTGCACGTGTACGCCTCGAAGCGTAATGCCCGAATAGCGCGGACAAGCCTCGGCGCGTTCCACCGTGATGCCTATGCCGTCGTCGTTACCTTCGGCAAAGCGGCTGACGTCGGGCAGGCGCGCCGTCAATCCCATAGCCGCCGCCAAGTCGCGCGCTACGCCGAAGTGCGAAGCCGCATCTACGCGGTTGGGCGTAAGTCCTATTTCAAACACTACGTCGCCGTCGATGTGCAGCACATCGCGCAGCGGCTTACCGGCTTGCGCCGTTGCGTCGAGCACCATGATGCCGTCGTGCGACGTGCCGATGCCAAGTTCGTCTTCGGCGCAAATCATCCCTTGCGATTCTACGCCGCGCAGTTTCGAGCGTTTTATTTTTACCGTTTCGCCGTTCGTGAATTGCAACGTAGCGCCGAGGGTTGCCACCGGTACTTTTTGCCCTGCCGCCACGTTGGGCGCTCCGCACACAATTTGCAACGGTTCGCCTGCGCCTACGTCCACTTTCGTTACCCGCAGACGGTCGGCGTCGGGGTGCTGCACACATTCGAGTACGTGCCCCACCACTACGCCGTCAAGGTTTCCGGCTACGCCGCCCGTCGTTTCCATCGCTTCTACTTCAAGCCCGATAGACGTTAGTATTTCTGCTACCTGCGCCGGCGTTCCCGCTTCGGGGAGGTATGTCGTTAACCAATTATAAGATATTTTCATTGATGCGTTGTTTCGTGATAATTTCTTTTTATTAATACCGGTAATGTTCCGCTTTGTAAGGACCTTCAGCCGGTACGCCGATGTAGGCGGCTTGCTTGTCGGACAAAGTCGTCAGCCGTACGCCGAGCTGGGCAAGATGCAGCCGCGCCACTTCTTCGTCCAATCTTTTGGGCAGCCGGTACACGCCTGTTTCATATTCGTTCGTCCATAATTCTATTTGCGCCAGCGTTTGGTTGCTGAACGAGTTGCTCATCACAAACGACGGATGCCCCGTAGCGCATCCCAAGTTCACGAGCCTGCCTTCGGCAAGCAGGTAGATGGCGTGTCCGTCGGGAAATTCGTATTTATCGACCTGCGGTTTGATGTTCGTTTTTTTAATGCCGGGGAACGTGTCCAGCGCATCGACTTGTATTTCGTTATCGAAATGTCCGATATTGCATACGATAGCCTGATCTTTCATTTTGGCGAGGTGGGCAATGGTAATCACGTCGCAGTTGCCGGTAGTGGTTACGTAGATATTCCCCTCGCCCAACGTTTCTTCGAGGGTGGCTACCTCAAAGCCTTCCATCGAAGCCTGCAGCGCGCATATCGGGTCTATTTCGGTAACGACGACACGCGCTCCGTATGCGCGCATACTGCGGGCGCAGCCTTTGCCCACGTCGCCGTAGCCGCATACGACAACCACTTTGCCGGCTATCATGACGTCGGTAGCGCGCTTGATGCCGTCGGCAAGCGATTCGCGGCAGCCGTAGAGGTTGTCGAACTTCGATTTCGTTACCGAGTCGTTGACGTTAATGGCAGGGAACAGCAGTTCGCCGCGTTCCATCATTTGGTAGAGGCGGTGTACGCCGGTGGTGGTTTCTTCGCTCACGCCTTTGATGCCGGAGGCTATGCGCGTCCATCTCGCAGGCGCGTCGTTTACGGAACGCTTCAGGAGGTCGATGATGATGCCTTCTTCTTTACTCGCCGGTTCGTGGTGGAGGAACGCCGCGTCTTTTTCGGCTTTCACGCCCCAATGCACGAGCAGCGTGGCGTCGCCGCCGTCGTCCACGATGAGGGTAGGACCGTTGTCGTTGCCGAAGTTTAGCGCACGTTCGGTACATTGCCAGTATTCTTCGAGGGTTTCGCCTTTCCATGCAAACACGGGAATACCTGCGGCGGCAATGGCGGCGGCGGCGTGGTCTTGAGTCGAAAAGATGTTGCACGACGCCCAGCGCACGTCAGCGCCGAGCGCTTGCAGCGTTTCGATAAGTACGGCGGTTTGCACCGTCATGTGCAGCGAACCCATGATGCGCGCCCCTTTCAGCGGTTGCAGCGGAGCCTGTGTACGGCGGATAGCCATCAGCCCCGGCATTTCTTTTTCAGCAATTTCGATTTCCTTGCGCCCAAATTCGGCAAGCGTAATATCAGCTACTTTGTAATCCATGATGTAATGTAATTAAGTTGCAAAGGTACGAATTTTTATGATATGAGGAAACAGGGCTTTTGTGAAGCGTGAGCACACTTCTCTTTTTTCCGCTCGCGCGAACCAAATGCCCCTCAAACACCTCCGTCATGGCGGGCTTGACCCGCCATCCCCTGATAACCCCCCTATGCCTTGTTTCGGGAGATTCCGTGTCAAGCACGGAATGACGTGGGTATAGGGGGCGCACGGATTGCAAACCCCCTCGCCCGAAATCTTCTTCATTGCATCGTTTTGGTCGATTTTGTTCGATTTTGATTCGCCCCCCTTCGCCCGAATTACACCCCCCCCCGAAATCTTATTCATTGCATCGTTTTGGTCGATTTT
>JAITPN010000060.1 GCA_031289415.1 Prevotellaceae bacterium
TCCGTCACTGAATCCAAAGCAAGTTACATCAGTGATTTTCGTTGCTGTAATCTGCAATTTATTGGGTTGCGATACATCAAACTTATTAGTCGTTGTGCAGCCGTTTTCGTCGGTGAGCGTTACTTCGTAGCTGCCTGCGGCAAGCGTTGCTATATTCGGCGTAGTAGCGCCATTAGACCATTGGTAGGTGTAGCTGCCCACACCGCCGGATGACACGGTTTGAATCACTCCGTCGCTTTGACCGAAGCAAGTTACATCGGTAATTTTTGCCGCCGTAATCTGTAATTTATTGGGTTGCGATACGTCAAATTTATTGGTGATTGTGCAACCATTTTCGTCCGTGCGCGTTACTTCGTAGCTGCCTGCTGCGAGCGTTTCTATATTCGGCGTAATAGCGCCGTTTGACCATTGGTAGGTGTAGCTGCCCACACCGCCGGATGACGCGGTTTGAATCACTCCGTCGCTTTGACCGAAGCAAGTTACACTGACAATTTTCGTCGCTGTAATCTGCAATTTTTCGGGTTGCGATACGTCAAATTTATTGGTGGTTGTGCAACCGTTTTCGTCGGTGAGCGTTACTTCATAGCTGCCTGCGGCAAGCGTTTCTACATTCGGTGTAGTAGCATCGTTCGACCATTGGTAAGTATAGCTGCCAACGCCGCCGGATGCTCCGGTTTGAATCACTCCATCGCTTTGACCGAAGCAAGTTACATCGGTAATTTTTGTCGCCGTAATCTGCAATTTTTCGGGTTGCGATACGTCAAATTTATTGGTGGTTGTGCAACCATTTTCGTCGGTGAGCGTTACTTCATAACTGCCTGAGGCGAGTGTTTCTACATTTGGTGTAGTAACGCCGTTAGACCATTGGTAAGTGTAGCTGCCCACACCGCCGGATGCTTCGGTTTGAATTATTCCGTCACTGAATCCAAAGCAAGTTACATCGGTGATTTTTGCCGCTGTAATCTGCAATTTATCGGGTTGCGATACGTCAAATTTATTAGTCGTTGTGCAACCGTTTTCGTCGGTGAGCATTACTTCGTAGCTGCCTACGGCAAGCGTTTCTACATTTGGTGTAGTAACGCCGTTAGACCATTGGTAAGTGTAGCTGCCCACCCCACCGGATGACGCGGTTTGAATTGTGCCGTCGCTTTGACCGAAACATGTTACACTGACAATTTTTGTTGCTGTAATTTGCAATTTATTGGGTTGCGATACATCAAATTTATTAGTCGCCGTGCAACCATTTTCGTCGGTGAGCGTTACTTCATAGCTGCCTGCGGCGAGTGTTTCTACATTCGGTGTAGTAGCATCGTTCGACCATTGGTAGGTGTAGCTGCCCACACCACCGGATGCTTCGGTTTGAATTGTGCCGTCGCTTTGACCGAAACACGTTACATCGGTGATTTGCACTTTCGATAAAAACGGATTATGGTATTCTTGCAGCGCGATAGTCGTATCTGCCGTGCAGTGGTTGACGTCGACTATTTCCAAGCGGTAAACGCCGTGAGGTAAGATATAGCCCGACGTAATGCTGGTATCCGAACGATAAGGCTCATGCGCGGGATTGCCTATTGTATCCACAAGTTCGTTGTTGTGATACCATACCGGACGGTAATAAAAAAAACAAAGACACGGAATTAACACCCGAAGAAGTAGCCCAAGTCAGAGCCTTTCTCAATAAAGAAAATGAAAGAGAGAAACGAACAATAACGTCTGCAATGAAAAATTTTGTCAATTGGTTAATAACCATAGGCTTAAATCCTATTGCGGAAAAAATCACGCTTATAGTTTGGGATAAGATAAAAGGTTATATATTTTTATTTTAATAAGCATGTTGCTCTATATTGGCACGAGGCAATAAAAAATCACATAAAGACGAGGTTCACGCCTCTTTTTTATTATTTTTGCAAATCATTTGAACATGTAGCCGCATCACTCATTTCTCTTCACTCTTTACGCATCACCCTTCACTTTCATAGTTTACCACCATGGGTCTTTCATGCAGCGCACAGGATACCCTGAGCCTTCTCCTTTTACTGAAAGGGGAATAGATACGTGGTAATAGCCTGTAAGATTTGAAGATAATAATCCGTAGTATGTCAGCAAAAAAGTATATTCAGTGGTATGTTGATGCAGCAGATAATTAAGCGTTATCCATACCTCGTTTATATTGTGTAGCGTAACTCCGTCGTTGTCTAAATAACCTCCGTGGGGAAAGAACAGGATGCCCTCCGTCGTCGTTTCATAGCATAACCCTGTGGCTAATCTGCCGTCCACGTTGGCTACACATTCTTTCAGTTTTCCTGATCCGCCGCCAAAAGAATTCATTATTTCGTTAGTAGAAGGCAACATCCATCCTTCGGGACATGGGTTTACCGTCCATACGTCAGAGAGTTGAGGTATGTGCGACAATTCATCGTCCCATTCAAGGCGATTCCATCGAAAATAAGCGCCGACGCTGTCGGGCGAAGTAAACACCCCCGCAGCGCCCAAGTTTGAACATGCCCACGTGATGTCGCCCACCGTAACGCTTTGCCCCGCAGGACAAGGTGTAATAGGCGTTCCCTGATACTTGAAATTGCCGTAAAATGTGCCGAGTGAATTCTTGAAATAAGGACGAATGAAATAAGGCGTACCTGTTTCCAAACCGGTAAGCTGGGCTTCTATTATTGTACCTGTGGCGTTTAATGCGCCAAGCGAAGTATGCGGGGCGGGAGAGTAGCTTGTTACATCAGGGTATGCCGTTGTTCCCCAACACAGTCCGTGTTCTGTAACCGGATATATCCAAGTCAGTGTAGGAGAAGTAATGGTGGTACGCGCTGTTGCCGAATTGTCGGTAATATTACTCAGCACGATCGGCTCAAATTCGGGGAATACTTTTTGTTTAAGCGTGGTGTATTCCACGCTGTCGGCGAGATTGTCTATTTTTGCGTTAATGCCGAATTCTGTTGGCGCGGCGGTTACGCGGCTGTTGTCGCCCATGACGGCAAGCAGCGTAGGGTCGTCAATGCCGTTGCTGTAGGGTTGATCAAGCGCTAAATGCTGTGTCGCCACCCTGCCGTATAGCCCAATGGCGGCATCGGTTACGGCGGCGTGGTTGTAATATTGCCACGATACGTCCGACCGGATAGACGTAACTATCGAGCCGCTCAAGATCATGTCCAATTTTGTGAGGAACGGACGCGCCGTAGGCGAATGGTCTTCATGGTAGTTTGTCAGTTTACCGTCTTTGTACAGTACGCCGGCTTCGGCGGAATAGGCGTGTTTCGCCGTGATGATGCTTCCGTTAAACGGTCCGTCATACTTTGCATAAAAAGATACAGGTATTTTCGGCGTGATGACAATAGGAATACCTGCCATAGTTATTGTTATCGGGTCAGGCTCAATGGTTGTGAGCAACTTATTGAGTTCCTCCGAAGTAATATAAAGTGTGCCGTCCACCGTGAGGGTGAACGTACCGCTTGCGGTGCACGACACTTTCAAATAGGTGGTTTTGCGTTCGTTTACGGCAGCGGAGAAATTCAGTTCATATTTTCCGCCTGTAAAACTACCGGTCAGTGTTGCGCTGCCTATTGTTTCCGAAATGGTGATGTCGCCAATCGTTCCGAGCGGGGCTGTAACAGATATACTGTCTTTTCCTACCGCATCGGCTATGGAAGCCGCTTTCGTTTCAATAATCGTATTATTGCCGTCTTTGGTTACTGATTTTACACCGTAAAAAAAGCCGTAGGGCGCTTTGTCAATGGGGGCTGAGCAAATAATGTTTCCGACTTCGGGCGTTTCGTTACCTGAAAGTCCGGTAAATACCAGCTTGCTGTCGCTGAAGCTTTGTAGTTTTTTCGCCATTTCGTCGTCCACTACGATTGTTCTTACAGGAGTTGACGGCGAATCTACCTGCGATGTGTCGTCTTTGCGGCACGACACGGTACATAATAGTACGGTCGCTGCAAAAAGCCAAAGAGAAATAGAATATTTTTTCATATAGTATTTTTTAAATATCAATATAATTACCAAGCAAACAGGGGCAACCCGCTCATCATGTGTCGGACTTCCGCGCGGACGGCGGCGATTTCCTGCGCATCGTCGGGGCGGGTTAGTATGCGGTCGACGAAGCGGGCTATGGACGGCATATCCGCTTCTTTCAAGCCGCGTGTAGTAACGGCAGGCGTTCCTACGCGGACGCCCGACGTTTGAAACGGCGAGCGTGTGTCGAACGGCACCATATTTTTATTGACCGTAATATCGGCAACCACGAGCGCTTTTTCCGCCATTTTGCCGGTGAGTTCAGGAAACTTGGTGCGCAGGTCAATCAGCAACAAATGATTGTCTGTACCGCCCGAAAATATTTTGTATCCTCGTGTGATGAAAGCATCGGCAAGGGCTGCGGCATTTTTCTTTACTTGTTGTTGATAGGTTTTATATTCGGGTTGCAATGCTTCGTAGAAAGCCACTGCTTTGGATGCAATCACATGTTCGAGCGGACCGCCTTGTATGCCGGGGAATACGCTCGAATTGAGTATGGCGGACATCATTTTTGTTTCGCCTTTCGGTGTTTTTATGCCCCACGGGTTTTCAAAATCTTTACCCAGAAGAATCACACCGCCGCGCGGACCGCGTAATGTTTTGTGCGTAGTGGACGTTACGATGTGCGCATACGATATGGGCGAGTTTAGCTCTCCTGCAGCAATCAATCCGGCAGGATGCGCCATATCTATCATCAGGATAGCGCCTACTTTGTCGGCAATGTGCCTCATGCGGGCATAGTCCCAGTCGCGCGAATAAGCCGATGCGCCGCCGATAATCAGTTTCGGGCGGTGCGCCAAGGCTTGTTGTTCCATCATGTCGTAGTCCACCAGTCCGGTATCTTCTTTTACGCCATACGACACGGCTTTGTACCACAGTCCCGACAGATTAACCGGCGAACCGTGCGACAAATGTCCGCCGTGTGCAAGGTCAAGCCCTAGAAACGTGTCGCCGGGTTTGAGGCAAGCCATGAACACCGCCATGTTGGCTTGCGCCCCTGAGTGCGGTTGTACGTTCGCGTATGCTGCGCCGAACAACTTGCACAGCCGTTCGATAGCCAGCTGTTCGCTTTGGTCAACCACCTCGCAGCCGCCGTAATAGCGTGCGCCCGGATAGCCTTCGGCATATTTGTTGGTCAGCACCGACCCCATGGCTTCAAGCACTTGTGGGCTTACAAAATTTTCAGAAGCAATAAGCTCAATACCATGAGTCTGCCGTTCTTTTTCTTTATTAATAAGTTCGAATAATTGTGTATCGCGTATCATAAAATAATGTATGATTAACCATGCAAAGATAAGGATTAATGTACCAAAATGCAAATAATTAAAGTAGGAGATGAGTTGTTGAATTGTTTAACTGTTTAACTGTTGAGTTGTTGAATTGTTTTCCGTTTCACTTTTTAATATCTTTATAAAATAGATACTTCCGCCAGTCGCGGAACTTCAGGAAGAATACCCTGACGCTCTTAGGATATGTTCCAACGTCCTCAAGAAAATACCTTTCAGTTCCGTCCATTTAATAGTTCAACAGTTAAACAACTCAACAATTCAACAATTTTTCCTACCTTTGTCGTGTATTAAATCTTTTTGTGTATGGATATACTTTTCTTATTAATCGGATTGGTAGCCGGAGGCGTCATAGCCATAGTGGTTTACCTGTTCTTGGGTAGGCAAAACCGTCAGTTGTTGTTGCAAAATAAATGCTTGCAGGAAGAAGCCGACAAGGCTAATGCGTGGAAAGCGAATAGCGAGGCGTTGCAAAGCCGTATCGCAGACTTGCAACAAGAAATAGGCGAGTATAAAGCCAAAATTGAAGAGAAAAACGCCGCGTTGCAAACGTGTGTGCAGGACGCCATGCGTTATAAAACGATGCACGCCCATGCCGAAGAAAAATTGGCAACCCAGAAAAACGAAATTACCGCTTTGCGGGAAGAGTTGAACCGAGAATTTAAGTTGCTCGCCAACGAAATTCTGGAAGAAAAAACTAAAAAATTCTCCGAAATTAACGAAGAAAAAATTGCCAATATTCTCAATCCGCTCAAAGAAAAAATTCAGATTTTTGAAAAGAAAGTAGAGGAAACCTACAACCATGAAACCCGCGAAAAAGCAAGCCTTCGCGAGGAATTGAAACAGATTATCACTATCAACAAGCAGATGAGCGACGATGCGCAGCGGCTCACCTCAGCCCTCAAGGGCGATAGCAAAATGCAGGGCGATTGGGGCGAAATGCAGTTGGAACGTCTTTTGGAAAAATCGGGCTTGCAAAAAGATGTACATTACCTTAAACAGGAAAATTACAAAACGGAAGAAGGTAAGGATGTTCGTCCCGACTATGTGATTAATTTGCCGGATAGCAAGCATTTTGTAATTGATTGCAAAGTGTCGTTGACTGCCTACGAGCGATACCACAATGCCGATGACGAAGCGCAAAAAACGCTTTTCTTGAAAGAACATATAAGTAGCATCAACCAGCATATTGCCGATTTGGGAAGTAAGAATTATCAGAACTTGTATGGCATCAACGCGCCTGATTATGTATTTATGTATGTGGCTCTTGAACCGGCGTTAACCATTGCTTTACAAAGTGATTTGAATGTATTTGACAAGGCGTTTCAAAAAAACATTGTGCTGGTATCGTCAACTACGCTGCTGGCAACAATGAGAACGGTTTCTTTTATTTGGAAACAAGAAAATCAGCGAAAAAACGTAATTGAAATTGCCAGAGAGGGCGGCGCATTGTACGACAAGTTTGTAGGTTTCATGGAAGACCTTATAGCCGTAGGAAAACGAATGGACGACGCCAAAAAAGAATATGCCGGAGCGATGAATAAACTGTTTGAATCGTCGAAAAAAGGGGATACGATTATCGGGCGTGTGGAAAAACTGAAAGACCTTGGCGCGAATGCTACCAAGCAGTTGCCGCAAGCCTTGCTCGAAAGAATAGAATAGTGAACACATGGAAGAAGATTTATGAAGCGTTGCATTTTATTATATTGTATAAGTTTTTTTGTGTGCGGATGTATGGCGCAGCCGAACGCCGATGCGGAGTTGAAACACCGCATTGCACAGTTGTTGCTGGTAGGTTTTCGCGGCACGGAATTGACGTCCGGCAGCGACATTTATAACGATATAAAAGAATTGGGCATTGGCGGCGTTATTCTGTTTGACTATGATGCGCCTTCACACTCACGTCCGCGTAATATTATATCATCAACGCAATTACAAAAATTGATTGCCGACATGCAAGCCGTTGCGCCTGTGAAACTACTTGTATCCATTGATCAGGAAGGCGGAAAAGTAAGCCGGCTGCGGAAATCTTACGGTTTTCCGCCTACCGTACCGGCAAAATATCAAGGCGAAATAAACCATCCCGATACTACGGCAAAATATGCGGCGGAAACGGCAAAAATCTTATCGCAACTTGGTTTTAACCTCAATTTTGCCCCTTGCACAGATGTGGACGTCAATCCTTCAAACCCTATTATCGGAAAGTTTGGACGCAGTTTTTCCGCCGACCCGAACATCGTAGCGAAACACGCGGAAATATGGCTCAACGAGCAGGCAAAGCAAGGCGTCGCGGGCTGCATCAAGCACTTTCCGGGGCATGGTAGTTCTACTGCCGACACGCACCTTGGCAGCGCCGATGTTACCGACACATGGACGGAGCAGGAGTTGACGCCTTACCGTGCGCTGATTCAGTCGGGCAAGGTGGACGTAGTCATGACTTCGCACGTGTTCAACGCCAAACTTGACGCACAATATCCTGCTACAATGTCCGAAAAAGTGATTACAGGCATCCTGCGTGAACAATTGGGGTTTGACGGCGTAGTGGTAACCGACGATTTGGCAATGGGAGCGATGGTTCAGCGCTACACGCTTGATGAAATTTTAGTACATGCCCTGTTAGCCGGCGCTGACCTACTGTGCCTGTCGAATAACGGCGAAACATACGACCCTCAACTTGCACAAAAAGCAGTGGACATTATTTTCAATGCCGTGAAAGATGGGCGGATACCTGTCCAACGTATTGAATCAGCCTACGAACGGGTGATGAAACTCAAACACATAAGTAGCGAAAAGTGAAAAAATGTATCCTCAGCACGGCATATTGGCATCCGGTGCAGGCATTGTGCAAGATGACGGACGTTGATGAGGTTGCGCTTGAACAGCACGAGCATTACGTGAAACAAACCTATCGGAATCGTTGTTTGATTTATTCGGCAAATGGGGTCTATCCGCTTGTAGTGCCGGTGGCGAAAACTTCGGGTGCGAAAATGCCCATCCGCGACGTGCGCATTGATTATAGCGAACCGTGGCAGCGTGTACATTGGAAAGCCATTGAGGCAGCCTACCGGTCGTCGGCTTTCTATGACTATTATGTGGATGATTTCCGTCCTTTTTACGAACGGCAGGAACGGTTTTTATTCGACTTAAATGAAAAAATCTTACGCCTCGCGCTTGATTTGATAGGATTGAACGTGGCAGTGAATTATACCGATGTTTTCACGCTTCCTCCATGCGATATTAGTCCGAAAAATCCGTTTACGACCGATACAAAATTTAAGCCGCAACACTACTATCAGGTTTTTTCGTCCCGAAGCGGTTTTGCGGCTAATTTGAGTATTCTTGATTTGCTGTGTAACGAAGGGAACAACAGTCTTTCGGTGTTGCAGCAATCGGCGGTTTAAAACACAAATCCCAAAGTGAGAACAAATTTTTGGGCGAAATAGTCAGTCGCTGCGTCGAAGCCACCGTTATAAAAGCTTTGTTGCGTCGTATTGGAGGGCGAAAAAGCATACGTGCCGTCTATAAAGAATGATTGCCGGCGATAGCCGATTCCGGCGGAAATAATACTTCTGTTATCATTCCTATTGCCTTTTTCAGGTTTTTCGTAAAAGGCATATCCGCCGCGCAGTGCAATTTGATTGATACGATATTCGACCCCTACGCGAATGTTGTTCGTCAACCGGAAATTTGCTGTGGCTTCCTCGCTCACATCTTCCCATTTTTCATAATAAGATCCTTCTGCACCGTACATTGTAATCGTTCGGTAGTCAATGCTTTCATAGTCAACGCTTATCAATGCCACCTCGCCGAAAGTATATGCCAATCCCATACCCCATTTTTTAGGTGTAATTAACTTGTATTCCATTTCACCCGATGAGGAATAAGAGTGAGAAGCTCCGTTTTCAAAAAGCGACGTTATATCTTCGCTGTATTCATCAGTCAGATACAGCCACGTGGGTGTATGGAAGTATGCGCCCCATCGTAAACCGGCAATCGGACGCCAAATGACGCCCAACTTAATGTTGTAGCCCGTACCTTTGGTTTTTAATGCAGATTGGTAAGCAAATGATTGAAAACGAGTTGAATTTGATAGAATAACATCAAAATCCGCAGAATTTACGGCTGATTCGGAGTATCGTGTAGAAAAGTTATCGCGCATAGTTTGAAGTCCTATGGTTACGCCGAAGTAAAATTTGTCAAGCACGTTGCCGCCCATGCTGAACACTGTTTCGCCGACTCTGCTCCAATGTTCTTTGGAATATTTTTGATTCAAATTACCGGCTACTACCGGATTGTTGTTTGCATCAATGGTTTCGGTTGCTGCAATGTAGCTGTCTGTACCCCATGGGTCTATTAAATGGGATTCACAAAAAATATTATCTTTCAAGTCTTCTTTCGACCGTCCTGTAAACCCATCTGCAATAGATGTAAGGAACGAAGTTCTGTCTGTCGTGCCTTGTACCGATGTGCGCGAAAGTGTATTGTTCAGCCGGTTGTAGCCTATACCCCAATTGAATGTTACCGTTTCATTTCGGTCGCGTGCGCTTCCGAATATAATGCCTACATTGTTAAAAAAGAATTGTGTGTAGGAATCATTTACCGTTTTGTTCAGGTAATTGGCTTCGGAACGGTTCGTACTGAGTACAGGCGATATGGTAAGTTCGTAGCCGCGATATACGCCCAGCCCTGCGGGATTGATGCTTAGCGTGGTAATATCGCCGCCCAACGCGGCAAATGCGCCGCCCATAGCGGTAAACCGCGCCGTGCCTTCATAGTGATTTTGAGAGAACAACAACCCCTCCGTTGCTCCTTGCGCACACACTGCTTCTGCGCTTCCGCCGAGAATCAGGAATAATAAAAACTTTTTCATCGCTATCTTCTCCCTGATGAACCACCTGACGAACCACTACTTCTGCTTCCGCCACCGCTACTGCTTCCACCGCTGCTGCGACTGCTTCCACTGCTACTGCTGCCTACGCTTCCGCTGCTGCGACTACTGCTTCCGCTACTACTGCTGCTGCTGCCCACTCGACTTGATGAACTGCTTGAAGAGGAGGAAGAACTGCTGCTGCTCCGGCTATAGCTATTTGACGAACCGCTGCTCGAAGAAGAACTTCTGCCGGTCGTTGTATTTGTATTGACAGACGACCTTTGGGGCGTAGCACTGCTTGTGGACGCACTGCGTGTATAACCTTGGTTTTGCCCGCTACCGCTGCTTCTTGTTGTAACGGACGAATTTCTTGTAGTGGAAGCCGTTCCTGCCGTATTGCTGCGCCGTGAAACGCTTGACGATGCGGCGGCATTGCTGTTTGCAGACGAACGCGAACCTTGGCGTTGCGAGGTAACCGCACTATTATTGTCGGCTGCCACAACTGCCCTGCGGCTGTATGAAGCGGCGTTGCTGCCGCTGCGGGTAGTCTGCACACTGCCGCTTGCCCTGCTGCCGCTCACCTGTTGGATTTGCGGACGGCGGTTTGTGGCGTTGCGGCTGGCATTGAATGTGGACGACGGTGAGGATGACGACGACCGCCTAACGTCTGTCGTGCGGCGTCCGTAGGTAGTATTCCTTCCATACGACGAATGGTTCGCATAGTGATGTCCATAGTAATGGTCATGCGAATGGTAATAATGGTGATGGTGGTAAGGATAGTACCATGATGAGTAATACCAAGGGCTGTAATAGCCCCAACCACCATATCCGTAGTATCCGTAATAATGAGGATAATACCACGAGTCATACCACGGATAGTACGACGACCATCCGTAGTAGGGCGATCCGCCGTAGTAGCTGCCGTATCCGTAATAGTTAATGTTGACGGCAGGCGGCTCATAGTCGTCTTCGTCAAACATGGTTAAAAGACGTGCATACGACTCGTCTTCGTTCACCAACAAGTAGGTTGTACCCGGTTGGGTAGTTACAATTTCTACCGATTGGGTTTCTACCGGCGTATCCGCCGTAGTTTGCGCGGCAACGGGCGTCATGCGGGTTGTAATAGCCGATTGGGTCTTTTGATTTAGTTGTACGGCTTCAGCCATTACAGGCGACGCGGTGGGAGCCGTGTAAACAACCTGCTTACCCGGCTGATAATAAATGCCGTCTCCCGATGCTGTATATTGTCCGGTAGCACAAGCATTAAGTATTAACGCTGCCAAAATCAGAACATAACTTAAAGATTTCATGATTGCCTCCTTTGTTTATTTAGTTAATAATTCTTACCTTTGTTGGCTCAAAGGTATAATATTTTTTTGAAAACACCAAATAAAACCGATAAAAATGTTACTTATTTTTTATAATTTTTAAAATATGGCAAAAGAAATAACTAATCGAGAAGAGAATTATTCGTTGTGGTATAACAACTTGGTCGTAAAAGCCGATTTGGCTGAAAATTCGGCGGTGAGGGGTTGTATGGTTATAAAACCTTACGGCTATGCGATATGGGAAAAAATTCAGGGTGCGCTGGATAAAATGTTTAAAGACACGGGGCATGTCAATGCGTATTTTCCGCTTTTTATTCCAAAATCGTTTCTTAGCAAAGAGGCTGAACATGTAGAGGGTTTCGCCAAAGAATGTGCGGTGGTAACCCACCACCGGCTAATGAATTCACCCGACGGAAAGGGCGTAGTGGTTGACCCGACGGCGAAATTGGAAGAAGAACTGATTGTCCGCCCGACTTCCGAAACCATTATCTGGAATACCTATAAAAACTGGATTAAGTCGTACCGCGATTTGCCGGTGTTGTGCAACCAGTGGGCAAATGTGGTGCGCTGGGAAATGCGTACGCGACTATTTCTCCGCACCACTGAATTTCTGTGGCAGGAAGGGCATACCGCACACGCTACCCGGCAGGAGGCGATGGAAGAAACACAGCGAATGGTGGAAGTATATGCCTCGTTTGCACGCGATTGGATGGCATTGCCTGTGCTTATAGGCAGCAAAACGCCGAGCGAACGTTTTGCCGGTGCGTTAGATACGTTATGTATAGAAGCCATGATGCAGGACGGAAAAGCTTTGCAGGCAGGGACGTCGCACTTTCTCGGTCAAAATTTTGCACGGGCGTTCGACGTGCAGTTTGCAAGCAAAGAAGGGAAGTTGGAATATGTGTGGTCTACGTCGTGGGGCGTGTCCACGCGGTTGATAGGCGCATTGATTATGGCGCACAGCGACAATAATGGGCTTGTGTTGCCGCCGAAACTTGCGCCGCTGCAAGTGGTGCTTGTACCTATTTATAAAGGTAACGACGAACTGTCGGAAATTGCGGAATACCTGCAACCCATACGGAAGGCGTTGGAAGCAAAAGGTATAACGGTGAAAATGGACGACCGCGACAATGTGCGTTCGGGCTTTAAATTTGCGGAATGGGAAATGAAAGGCGTACCGGTGCGTATAGCGGCAGGACCGCGCGACCGCGCACAGGGAACGGTGGAAGTAGCACGCCGCGATACGCTCGAAAAACAAAGCGTGCCGGTTGCCGGTATTGACGAATACGTAATACAATTGCTTATCGAAATTCAGGCGAATATTTATCAAAAAGCGCATGTCTTTAGAGAAAAAAACACGTTTACGGTGGACAGTTACGAAGAATTTAAAACGCGCATCGAAGACGGCGGATTTTTCCTTTGCCATTGGGACGGCACGCCCGAAACCGAAGAAAAAATAAAGGAAGAAACAAAAGCCACCATCCGTTGTATTCCGACTGACGCTTCGCCCGAAGCAGGCAAGTGTATGGTTACAGGAAAACCGTCGGCGCAACGTGTGATTTTTGCGAGAGCGTATTAGTATAAAGGTAGGCAGGAATGGAGAATGAAAAACGGAATATTTTATTAGGATATAATTTTTTTCATTATATTTGTCTTTTGATTTTATAAAAAAAAGAACAATATGAAGCCATTTTTACATGTATTTATTCTCACTTTTTGCAGTGTCGCTCTGTTTGCTGCTTGCCGTGATAATTGTCCTGCATTTCCCGACCACCTTGTTGACTATTATCCTTATCAATTAGGCGATACGCTAAAGTTTACAAACCAAAAAAACGATACGGTGATGGACTTTGTTATAATAGAATGGCGTAAGGATAAAGACCATACGATACCTTGGGGTACTGATTGTGCTTGTGGTAGTGAATATACTTTTCGTACCTCATTGTATGATGGTATAGGTATAAGAGTAACAATAAGCGCTCTTACAGAGTCTACAACTTATCTGTTTGTGCATTTTAATATAGGGGAAAGTCATTTTTCGATACGAAATGCTGATGGAAAATTAGACAGTTTACCTTTTGGCAATCCTATCGTTTTTGAAGATACGACAAGGCGAATAGTGGTTGTATATGGACAAGGCATCACAGAAATACAGGACAAAACGACAGATTATTTATGGACACAAAAATAAAAAACATGATGAAAGCTAAAATTTTTAGACTGAGTTAATTTTAATAAAATATAGATTTTAATGTATTTATTTACATTGAATTAAAAACATTATTTCTATATATTGCTGCTAATTCATTTTTTTATTATATTTGTCAAATAATTTTATAAAAAAAGGAGACAATATGAAGACAACTTTACAGTTATTTATTCTTACCCTTTGTAGCGCTGCACTGTTTGCTGCCTGCCACCGTGACTTGCATTGCCCTGCATTTCCCGACCACATTGCCGACTATTATCCCTATCAATTGGGCGATACGCTAAAGTTTACAAACCAAAAAAACGACACGGTGATGGACTTTGTTATAATAAATTGGTATAAGACTGAAGTTCATACGATTGATGGGAATTCCGACGGCGCTTGTGGTTGCAGTTATGGCTTTTATACCTCATTGCATGATGATATAAACATAGAAGTTATAATAAGTGCTAATGTAAAGTATACAGCTTACCCGCATATGAATTTAGATATGGGAAAAAGTCATTTTTCGGTACGGAATGCTGATAAAAAATTAGACAGTTTACCTTTTGGCAATCCTATTGTTTTTGAAGATACGACAAGACGAATAGTGGTTGTGTACGGGCAAGGCATCACAGAAATACAGGACAAAACGACAGATTATTTATGGACAAAAAAATAAAAAACCATTTTACATGGAATTAAAAACATTATTTCTATACTTTGCTACTAATTCGTTTTTTATGATTATATTTGTCTTTTGATTTTGTAAAAAAATAACAATATGAAGCCAATTTTACATTCCGTAGCGCCCTTGATAGGAGTTGTAGCAGTAGGCGTAATGATGAACGCCTATATTAGCGGTCCTAAAGAACCGCAGTGCGAAAGCAATTGTGCTGATATAATTATTAGCGGTAAAGAGTACACAGTACAGGATAGTATTCCAATTTCCAATGCACCGATTGGTGTAGAATGGTTTAAAAAAAGTGTAGATGCCATATTTCCGGCATTTCAGGTAGCATCCGGAAAAACAGAGGCTGATGGAACTTTTAAGATTAGTGTTACTATAGACAGTACCTTTTTTAAGAATTATCGTTTGAAAGTAACGGCAGGTTCTGCATTTGATGACCCTAATTATACGTATGTAGGAGGGTTGGGGGCTTATAAAGAGTTTGGATATTTTAATTACAACGCCTTTCAGAAAATACTATTAACACTTTACCAGTATAAGAAATAACAATAGACAATAATTTATAAAACATTTATAAAAAACAAACAAACAAATTAAAATTTTAACACACAAAATAATATGCCCACATCAACAGAAGTGCCTCCGCGAGAGGCGATATTCAACAACCTTACCGGTAAAGCGGTAGTAAAACAGCAAGTGTTTGACGTGATGGTTGACACTTTCAATCAAATCAAGGAAATATTGCATGAATTGTGCAGCGACATTAACGATGCGTTGCCCGAAACGCTCAACCGCCGCGTGCGCTTGGAATACCGCGACCGCGGAAGGTTCGAAGCCGAAATTAAAATAGCAGGCGACGTGCTGGTTGTCGGGATGCACTCCAATGTGTTTCAGTTTGACGATGAACACCCTATATGGAAATTGCCGTATGTGCAGCGAGACGCCCATAATTCCTATTGCGGCATCATCAGCATCTATAATTTTTTGTCCGATTCCTTTAAATATAATCGTAGCGAAGACGTCGGTTATTTGGTAGGACGTATTTTTATAAACAGGGATAAGTGCTTTTTTGTGGACGGCAAACGCCAGCAACGTTTCCGTGTCAACCATTTTGGCGAAAATGTGCTTGCCCGCGCCGATTTGGTGTCTATTATGGAAACAGCCATGCTGTATGCCACCGAATTTGATTTGCTCGTTCCGCCTTATGATACTGTGAAACAAGCTACTGTGGAACAGATAAACGCCAAAGTAGAAAATGCAAAATTGCCAACCGGCAAACGGCTCGGATTTCCATATTGCGCAAACGACGTCCCGAATGTAGCGGAATGAAAAATTTTATTTATCTTTGCAAAATATAAAATGAAATGGCGCGTATAGTAGCTATCGATTATGGACAAAAACGTACGGGACTTGCGGTAACCGACCCGTTGCAACTTATTGCCACGCCTTTGGCAACAGTCGCTACCGCAGAGTTATTGAAATATTTGGGCGGATATTCCGAAAAAGAAACGATAGCCTGTTTCGTCGTGGGGTATCCGAAAAATATGGACAATACGCCGTCGGAAGCCATGCGTTACATCAATCCGTTTGTAGAACGGTTGCGCCAACGGTTTCCGAATATTCCGGTGATGCAGGAAGACGAGCGTTTTACATCGAAAATGGCGCTGCGGGCAATGATTGACGGAGGCATGAAAAAAATGGACAGGCGCGACAAAGGCATGATAGATAGAGTGAGCGCCGTGATTATTTTACAAGCATATATGGATAGAATAAAAGGATAGTGAACAAAATAAAAAACAAAGGAAATAACGAGATATGATTTTGCCGATTTATGTATATGGCTCATCGGTGTTGAAGAAAACAGCGCAACAGGTAACGAAAGATTACCCGGCATTGACGCAACTTGTTGCCGACATGAAAGACACGTTGGCACATTCCGAAGGCGTGGGACTTGCCGCACCTCAGGTCGGACATTCCATACGGCTGTTTATCACTGATGGCGCGGCATTTGCCAAAGAAGAAGCCGGTATGGAACATTTTCAACGCGTGATGATTAATCCTGAAATTACAGCATATAGCGAAGATACATTTACGTTTAACGAAGGTTGCTTGAGCGTACCCGACATCCATGAAGACGTCGTTCGTCCGAAAACCGTGCATATTCGTTATATGGACGAAGCGTTCGAGGCGCATGAAGAAACCCTTACAGGTCTTGCGGCGCGTATCGTGCAGCACGAATATGACCATTTGGAAGGAAATATATTTACCGAAAAATTATCGCCTCTGCGCCGGAAATTGATTAGCGGAAAACTAAAAAATATTGCACGCGGCAAAGTCGGCGCTGAGTATAAAATAAAAATAGAATAACCCTAAAAATTTGAATATTAATTTAATTAAGAATAGTATGAAGAAAAATGTTTTATTTATTGGATTGGCTGTAGTTTTAACAGCTTGTGCGGACAAGTATTATACGGAAGAGTATTATACAACCGTGGATTCACATAGTATTGAAGTTACTTTGGATAGAGGTACTGCGCGGTGGTGGGAATCTGGGTTTGACGCATTGGGATATCGTTATTTTTATTATACGGTTTACGTGCCCGAACTTACTGACATCGTATTGAACGAAGGTGTGTTGAATACCTATCTTGCCTATGTGCCGGAAGGAACGGATATGGAAGCGTTATCTCCGTTGCCGTTCAGCGATTTTTTGATTGATAACAATGGCGAACCATGGGAAGAGCATTTTACGGTTGAGTATCAATATCAATCAGTTACGTTTATTCTTAAAACATCCGATCATTTGAATGTAGAACCTGCTTACACTTCCTACACTTTTGTCGTTCGTCTTTTATGGTAAAAGAGTCGATAGCGTTTATTGATATTCAATGACCGACGGTACGTCGGGCGTGAAGCGCATCATGCGCATACGTTGGTTGTCGCTCAACTCAATCCAGCTCTTGTTGCCGTGTGACGGATTGATTACCGCATAGCCGAATTGAAGTTGTATAGACCTAAATATCAACCGGTCGTTCAGAATACGGAAGCCCGCTCCCACAGTGGTATAGAAATCATGTGATGACAATTTATAGTAATTGTCGTTTAACCATCCGAAATCACAAAAGCCGTAAAATGCAATTCTGAAATTGTAGAAATAGATTGGCGCAAAATATACTGATTCCGTTCGGAATAACAACCGGCTTAGTCCGTAGGTTTCTCGCTGCAAACCCAACATGCGCAATGTGTTATTGTTGTTGAACGTGATTTTTTCGCGTTCGCCGTCTAAGCGGTGAAATCCGGCGGTGTAATTGGCGTAGAGGAAATTACGGATGTGCCCTTTTCCTACTTTATACAAATTGGTAAAATAGTCTATTCCTGCCGAAAATACCGATTGTTGAGGCGTGAAATCATCAAGAAAATAAGAGCCGTATGTTATGCTATGTTGAAGAAAACCGAAATTATTCATAAATCCGGCGCTCCACCCCAGCGCCAAATAATTGCGGTTGGCATATTCGTCCCACGCCCGCCCGCCGGTGAGTTCGAGCTTATAGCCATGCGGAATGTCTTCACTCACGCCAAAACTGTAGATGTGTGAGCCGCGGTAAAAACTTTCGGAATAAATGCCTACAGAGAGCAAGGCTGTTAGCGGGCTGCGGTAATAGGGATTTATGGTTTCGGACATGTATCCGTCGTAGTCAATGTTTTGTGTGTTCGTAACCCGCCCTATGGTGTATATATTTTGTTTGCTGTTTTTTATATGCCGTGAAACGCCGCCCCACACATCAAAAATTTGCCGCTTGATATGATAGGCGGTGTCAGTCAGCATTTGCCCTTCCATGCCTTCATATAGTTGATACAAAAAGCCAACCGCATAATCGGACGGTTTAATGAGCGCTTTTTTTACTTGCGTCATGTACGTGCTTTCTTCATAACTACGGTCGATGAGAAAATCGGCGTCGAAGAATGACCCGCTAAAGTTGTGAATATTATAGCCCAACCTATATCCCGACCATACAGGATTTCCCAATCGGAAATACGAACCGCCTGTAATTCGATGCCCGATGCCGATGAAATTTTCATCATAAACCGACACACGGTACTCTTCCATTGCGCGTTTTTCATAAAAGGCGGCGTTGATGCTCCATTGGTCGCGCGAATGTACGAAAATTTCTACTTTGTCCTCCTCTTCGTCGTACGGTGCAATGATAATGTACGCATCGGCAATGTAGTTGAGCCTGCGCAATAATTCTTCATTGAGAATCATGGTGGCGGCGTCGAGTTGGTCGCCTACCTTGAATAACAGGTTTTGGCGGATTATCCGTTCACGTGTTTTGACGTGAACGGAATTTACCAATTTTGGAATGAAATGATCCGTCGTATCGCCATATACATTTTTCGGCAAGATATGAATGGCGGCTATTTCCTTGCCCTCAAACGTAGAAAAATAACGGGTTTCATCAGTGAGTTTTTTAGAGGCTTCGCGTGCCCCTCTGCCTGTCCAGTCTTTATTTACTACAATAGAATTTACAATAAAATTGGTAAATTCCGATTTTTTTGAACGCTCTTTTAATCCGTCGAAAAATCGGTTGGACTTAATATATTTTTTGCGCAAAGCAATAGAATCGGCTGCTGCAATTTGCTTTTCGGTTACCTGTGCAAAAGATGCGGCGGTAATTGTCAGACACAATGCGATGCCAATTAACCGTTTCATTACTTGGAACTAAAATCTAAACCGCAAGAAACGGATAGCGGTAATCTTCTGCCGGAACAAACGTTTCTTTGATAGTTTGAGGCGACACCCAACGTATCAGATTCCATAGCGAACCTGCTTTGTCGTTTGTGCCCGAAGCCCTTGCTCCGCCAAAGGGTTGCTGCCCTACGACTGCGCCGGTGGGTTTATCGTTAATGTAGAAATTACCTGCGGCATGCGCCAGTTTTTCGGATGCTTCCACAATGACAGCCCTGTCTTTGGCAAAAATGCAGCCTGTGAGGGCATAAGCCGACGTGGTATTCACCGTATCGAGCAATGCGCTCCATTCGGCGTCTTCGTACACATAAATAGTCATCACAGGTCCGAAAATTTCTTCTTCCATCGTTTTGAAGTGCGGATTGGTAGTTACTACCACCGTAGGGTCAATGAAATAGCCTTTGCTGTCGTCGTAAGTTCCGCCGGCAATAATTTCGGCGTCTTCGGCTTGTTTGCAATAGTCAATGTATCCTGAAATATTTTTGAACGCCGCTTTGTCAATTACGGCATTTACGAAATTCGACGGATCGTCTGGCGTGCCTATTTTTATGGTTTTTATTTCGCTTACTAACAGTTCTTTTACTGATTTCCACAGCGATTTCGGAATGTAGGCACGCGAGGCAGCCGAACATTTTTGTCCCTGAAATTCAAAAGAACCGCGAATGATGTTTGCCACTACAGGTTTTACGTCCGCCGACGGATGTACTACAAAAAAGTCCTTACCGCCTGTTTCTCCTACAATACGCGGATAAGCACGGTAGTTGTGAATATTATTGCCTATCGTTTTCCAAATTTCGCGGAATACGGCGGTCGAGCCTGTGAAGTGGATGCCTGCAAAATCGGGATGGTTGAAAATAACTTCGCCCGCTTCTTTTCCGCTTACGAACACAAGATTTATGACGCCGTCGGGCAATCCTGCTTCCTGTAATAATTGCATTAGGAAATGTGCAGAATAGATTTGTGTATTAGACACTTTCCATACTACCGTGTTGCCCATCATGGCAGGCGACGTAGGTAAATTCCCTGCAATAGACGTGAAATTAAACGGCGTGAGCGCAAATACAAAGCCTTCGAGCGGACGGTAGCTTGAACGATTCCACATGGTAGCCGACGACGAAGGTTGGTCTTTGTAGAGTTGCGTCATATAATAAGTATTGAAGCGGAAGAAATCAATGAGTTCGCAAGCCGCGTCAATTTCTGCCTGAAATACGTTTTTCGATTGCGCCAGCATGGTGGCGGCGTTCAGTACATAACGGTATTTATAAGCCAACAGGTCGGCGGCTTTCATAAATATGGCGGCGCGGTCGTGCCACGCCAACGCTTCCCATGCGGGTTTGGCTTTCAAGGCGGCGGCAATGGCTGCTTCTACTTGTGTTTTGTTACCTACGTGATATTGTCCTATCACATGTTGGTGGTCGTGCGGCGGCGTGATAGCTTTCAGTTGTCCGGTGCGGACTTCCTTGCCGTCAATAACCATCGGCACTTCAATGTGTTCGCCATACATTTTTTTGTAGGCGTCTAACAAGGCTTTGCGTTCGGGCGTTCCGGGCGCATACGATTTCACCGGCTCGTTTGCCGGCAGGGCAATATAAAAATTTCCGTTTTGCATATACATTTAATAAATAAATTAAACAACAAATGTACTGATTTTTCGGGAAAATACAAAAATATATATTTTTCACTTGCCGGAAAACTGTAAAAAATAAATAAACATTCCGAAGGTTAAATCCTGTTTATGTATATTTTTTCATAGCTATGTTTCTGTTATTCTTGTTATCAATTTTACGCTACTATTCAGCTTATCTGCAATGTATATAACTTTCCATTCGTCATAGACCATATATCCCCCCAATTTCGCATCAACAATTAACACATACTCGTTGTTAGATGTTACTGTTAATTCTGTTGACAAATTATATATGTTAGACGGCGTTCTTCCGTGAGCTAACAGTAATGTGTTGGTTGAGAAATCTATGGCAGGCGGTACATCATCCTCATGGCAGACAAGGTAATTTTGTAATTCTTCCGCACTGTTAATTACGATTACCGTATCGTAGGGTATCGAAGCCCAATTGTAGGCGCAAGTGTCCACGGTAGGAATATCATCCGGATAAATTACTTTTTTTAACACGACGTGCTGTGCCGTCAATTTATCCACCAGCGTGTCGATACGCCATGAGTGGGCAATAGCCGTGCCGTCTAACGTCAAGGTAACTTCCAACGTGTCGCCGTTCGTTGACTTTATTAGCCTGTTTGTCATACTTTCAATGCCTCTGCTTGGGTAGTATCCACGCACTAATAGTAAAGTTTTTTTTGTAAAATCTATGCCGGGCGACACTACGCTTGTTTCGCCGCATGAGAAATAAGTTTTAAATTCTGCTTCGCTGTTAATCAGAATTACGGTATCAGCCGGTATGGCGTTCCAGTTTGCCGTGCAAGTGTCTGTCGGCTCAGGTTCTGTCGGCTCAGGTTCTGTCGATTCGGTGTCGGGTACATATTCGCAACGCTACATACTTATCATGCAGGTAAATATAATTACTATATAAAGAAGGTATATTTTTCATAATTAAATAACTATGTTTAGATGTTAGTAACATAAAATGATTATTTGAAACAAATGCTTCTTACAATAAGAAAGTTATGGTATATTTTTTACAAAAAAAACTTTTTTCGTATTTATTACATTTAATTTTTTGCTTGTCAACAACCCGATGCACCGCCCTTTGTTTCCGACGGCGCAGTAGTAGATATAAGATGTATTGTTCGCAGGATTGTAAACGAGCGATATTTTATGGGCATATTGCGCGTCAAGTCCTGTAGGATGCCCGCCGAATTTATAAAGCGGTTCGGGGTCTGCCGTCCAATGTATCAAGTCGCGGGAAAAAGCAACCATAATACTTGCTCCGCCTTTGCCGACGCCGAAATAAATCATTGTCCAATGGTCGCCGTCTTTGTAAACTTTCGGGTCGGAAGCAAAATTCGAGTCGTACTGTCCGGCGCGGGTAGCAAGCACCGGATTATATGGATAGCGAGTCCAATGCACCAAATCGTTGGACAGGGCAAGCCCTATTTGCTCCACTCCCTCGTTTGCCGCATTGTAGAAATTATAGTACGTACCTTCATGTTCGACGAGCCAAGGCTGATAAATACAATCTTTTTCCCAAGGTTTAATATCGCTTTGGTAAACAGAAAGTATAGGGTCGGAAACTTCGCGCTTCCACGTCAGTCCGTTGTCGCTGACGGCTACGCTTTCATACCCCGGTCGCATTTCGTAACCGCCCTGCTGCGGATAGCAACCGTATAACGTCCAGTATTTACCGTCTTTCTTTTTTAATACTCGGGGCGCTTTGGCGTCCCAATTATCATAAAGGTATGCGCCTATCACGCAACCGCCGTAATCAAATTCGCCTTCTGCGCCGAAACCCATTGCAAGTCGCGGATTTGTCCAATGAATCAAATCTTTGCTCTCTGCCACAAAGGAGTTATATCCCTGTCCGTTAAACCCGATAAAACTCATATACCAAACATCCTGTTTCCCTTCGAGTTGATAGACAATAGATACATCGAAATCCTTAAAATCTTCCATACCGGGAATTTTATAATCCGAAGGAATGACCGGGTCGGGGTAATAATGCCAATTCCGGTAAGGTTTACTCCATTTGTCCATAGTAGCGGAATCAATTTTGTCCGGAGATTCCTGAGAATATGCCGTTGCAAAACAGCACACTAATAACGCTAAAATACTTTTTTTCAACATTTGTAATCTATTTTTAATTAGTTGTATTGCAAAGGTATGGAGTATTTTTTACAAAAACAAAACTTTTCTCGTATTTATTTCGTTAAAAAAGGATTGAAATATGTTCAAATATTTATATATCAAATATTTTATTATTTGTTGTCCTATATTTCACCAAAAATACAAAAAAACATTTTCCTTTGAGAATTTGAATATTATTTGTACATTTGCAACTTTTAAAAATTATAACACTAAAAAAATTTAAGATATGGCATCAAGTATTTCAAGAAGAAAATTTCTTGCTTCAGGAGCCACCGCCGCGCTTGGGTTGGCAATAGCTCCGACTATTATACCTAACACGGTGTTGGGTAAAAGCGCAGGCGGCAATCATATAGCGCCGAGCGATAAGTTAAATATTTTAGGCGTCGGTATCGGCGGTCGCGGTCATAGCGTATTAGATGCGCTAAAGAGCCAGAATATCATCGGGCTTTGCGACGTAGACTGGAAGTATGCTGCAAAAGCGTTCGGTGAATTTCCAAATGCAAAAAAATATTGGGATTATCGGCGCATGTTTGAAGAACTTGGTAAATCGGCGGATGCCGTAATGGTGGCTACGGCTGACCATACGCATGCTATCATTGCTTCCGAAGCGATTACGATGGGTAAACACGTGTATGTGGAAAAACCGCTTACGCACACTGTTTACGAATCGCGACTGTTGACGAAACTTGCCGCTAAATATAAGGTAGCCACTCAAATGGGTAACCAAGGCGCTTCGGGTGAAGGCGTTCGTCAAATCTGCGACTGGATTTGGAACGGCGAAATAGGCGAAGTGAAACGTGTGGATACGTTTACCGACCGTCCGATTTGGCCTCAAGGCTTGAATGCGCCGCAAAACGGACAATGGATACCCGACAACTTGAACTGGGAATTATTTACCGGTCCTGCGAAACTAATTCCTTACAACGAAGTGTATCATCCGTGGAATTGGCGCGGCTGGTGGGCTTATGGTACAGGTGCGCTGGGCGATATGGCTTGTCACATCATGCACCCGATTTTCAAAGCGTTGAAATTGGGTTATCCGACAAAAGTGCAAGGCAGTTCATCCTTGTTGCTTACCGATTGTGCGCCTACGGCTCAGACCGTGCGCTACACTTTCCCCGAACGTAAAGTTGCCGACGTGAAGAAAATTAAATTCCCCGAAGTGAAAATCACTTGGTATGACGGCGGTATCAAACCGATGTTGCCCGACGGATGGCCTGCCGGAAGGAATATGAACAATCAAGGCGGCGCTGCTATTTTCTATGGTACAAAAGATACGTTGATTTGCGGTTGTTATGGCGTTAGTCCGTGGTTGCTTTCGGGCAGAACCCCAAAATCGCCTAAAACACAACGCGAAATTACCGTAGGACATGAAATGGACTGGGTACGCGCTTGCAAAGAAAGCCCCGAGTCGCGCGTGAAAAGCGCTTCCGATTTCAGCGAAACAGGTCCGTTCAACGAAATGGTTGTGATGGGCGTGTTGGGCGTTCGTCTTCAAGGCTTGAACAAAGAATTGGAATGGGACGGCGAAAACATGCAGTTTACCAATATCTCGGACGATGATAAATTCCAAATCACAAAAGCCGATAACTTTAAGATAGTGAACGGTCATCCGACTTTCAACAAAGATATGGAAGACGTGGTGGCAAAACCGTTTGCCGAAGAACTGATAAAGCACACTTATCGCGACGGCTGGAAATTACCGGATATGCCGAGATAATAATATAAATGTATGAAATTAAATTTTAAAAATAAAACACAATGAGAAAAAAAGTTACATTACTACTAAATGGTGTTGTTGTGGCGGCTATGTTTGCTGCATGCAATGGCGGCGCTAAAAAAACGCCGGAATATACGGTAATAGAAAAACCGACAGTGGATATTTCTACTTTCGCCACCGATGAAAACGGCTATGTCGTTATCTTCGACGGAACGTTGAACGGATGGCGCGGCTACGGCAAAGACGGCGTACCCGGAAAATGGATTGTTGAAGACAGCTGTATCAAATTCAATGGTACAGGCGACGGAGAAGCTCAGGATTCCGACGGCGGCGACTTGATTTTTGCGCACAAATTCAAAAATTTTGAATTGAGCATAGATTGGAAAATCTCCAAAGGCGGCAATTCAGGCATCCTTTATTTGGCGCAGGAAATTGAAACGAAAGGTAAAGACGGGAAACCTCAGGTTGAGCCTATCTACATTTCGGCTCCCGAATCGCAGGTTTTGGATAATGAAAATCATCCCGATGCAAAATTAGGCATTGACGGCAACCGTCAGTCAAGTTCATTGTATGACATGATTCCTGCCGTGCCGCAAAATGCAAAGCCCTATGGCGAATGGAACACCACCACGATTACCGTGTTTAAAGGAACGGTTATCCACGTCCAAAACGGCACGAACGTATTGGAATACCACTTGTGGACGCCGCGGTGGACAGAAATGCTGCAAGCAAGCAAGTTCAACGAAAAAGAGTGGCCTCTGGCATTCGAACTGTTGAACAACTGCGGCGGAAAGAATCATGAAGGTTATATCGGATTACAAGACCACGGAGATGACGTGTGGTATCGTAATATCCGGGTGAAGATTTTGGACTAAACGGACGTTGTGATTAATAGACAACGTGATATTTGAAGATGTGAGCGTGAATGTGGTAGGGCTATGCGCCTTAACGGATTCACGCCGTCCTCAAATTATAAAATGCTGAAAATTGTTGACAAAATTTATAAAATAATTGCTCAAAAGAGCTATATAAATAAAATATGATGAGAAAAATTATCTTACTATCTGCTGCTATGCTGGTTATGATGTCAGCATACGCCTCGAAAAAATTGCCGAAAAAAGACATTGCCTTGCAATTATATTCTGTGCAGGATATCTTTAAGAATTTCGACTCAACCATTGCAAATGTCGCCGGAATGGGCTATACGGCAGTAGAAGCCGCCAATTTTGAAAACGGAAAATTCTACGGCAAAACACCCGAAGAATACAAAGCCGCTATTGAAAAAGCAGGGTTACGGTTGCTGTCGTCGCACATTGTAAAAATGTTGACGGAAACGGAACTGGAAACGAAAGATTTTTCGGAATCATTGGCTTGGTGGGACGACGCAATTACCGCACATCTTTCCGCCGGTACTAAGTATATTGTTATGCCGTGGATGGGGCTGTCTAAAAGCCTCGCCGACTTGCAGGTTTATTGCGATTATTATAACGCCGTAGGAAAAAAATGTAAAGAACGCGGCGTGTCGTTCGGTTACCATAACCACGAATATGAATATGAAAAGATAGAAGGTGTGCGGATGCTCGACTATATGCTCGAACACACCAACCCCGAATATGTATTTTTTGAATTGGACGTCTATTGGACGGTTATCGGACGGCAAAGTCCGGTGGCATATTTCCATAAATACCCCGGTCGCTTTCTGATGCTGCACATCAAAGACCACACCACGCTGGGCGAAAGCGGCATGGTGGGCTTCGACGCCATATTCAAAAATACCGATGTGGCGGGGACGAAATATATTGTTGTGGAAGTAGAACCCATCGACAATGCAGAAGAATGTGTGCGAGGAAGCATTGGTTATTTGCGAGCTTGCCCATTAGTGAAAAAAACGTATGAAAAATAATCATACAATATTGTATGTTAAAAATATATCACGCATGAGATTTTTTTATTTAGTACTTCCTTTAGTGTTTTTATCCTTTTTGTCGTGCAACAAGGATGAAGGTTTTGGCGGATCTTCTTCAGTGGAAGGTTTGGTGTATGAAGTTGTACATAGCGACGATAATTATCCGGTTGATAATAATTCGTTCAAAGTTGATACTATTCTGGCTGCAAAAAAAGATGTGTATCTGATTTTTGGCAACCAAGGGTATTTCGGCGACGACGTGGAAACCGACATGAACGGTTTTTACCGTTTTGATTACCTGCGGAAAGGAAATTACACGGTGTATGCCTACTCCGAATATGCCGATGGGCGCAAGGAGGCTATTACCAACACGCTGCATATAGGCGGTGGAAGCACGGTAGCCCAACCGTTGTATATTCATACGGGAAAAGCATACGGCACGGCAATGATTAAAGGAACGGTAACAGTTTCGTATTATAATAGTAGCGGTAGTTATCAGGGAACAGGTCCCGGCATTGGCATTCGGGTATATATCCGGTATAAGGATGAAAAAGCGCCTATTGACGATGTACGCACAGGCGACGAAGGTATTTTCATGTTTCAGAAAATATTACCCGGAGAATATGTCGTTTTTGTGGAACATAAAGCAAGTGGGGGAAGTGTAACCACAGTGAAAACGCAAACCGTAACCATAACCGAAGAAGACCTCAAAGCCACAGGGCAATGTATAAGAGATGTCGGCGAATTTCAGGTGGATAAATAAAAAAAGATGAATACTATAAGAAAATATCGAATAATAGGATTGTGGGCGTTGTGCATGATGATGTACCATACCACTGTAACGGCACAGGTTCAGAAACCTGTTGCACCGTCGGCGGTTCAATCGCAAACGCCATTTTTGACGCCGGAAGAAAAACGGGAGATGCGGAAAAATTTAGTGGTGAAAGAACAGAATGCCGACGCCAAAGGAAACCGTCAATGGATAGACCATTTAACCGTATGGAATGAATACGGCTACAAAGTGGAAGAAATTGAATATGCCGTTTACGGACAGCGTGAACGTGTGACTTTTGAATATGACACAATCGGGAAGTGCATTAGAGAAGATGTGTATAATGACAAAAATAAGTTGTACCGCGTCCGCAAGTATGAATATCTCGAAAACGGACGAAAAAAAATACAATATAATTACTTGCCCAACGGAAAGTTATATTCTACAAAAATTTATGAGTATTCATATAGATGACATAAATACGGTGTTGGATGCCCTGCCGCCCATTACGCTGGATGAAATGAAAGGCATCCGGTTGATGGATCGTGTGGATTCAAAGTTTGTAGCTCCTGCGTTCATGCTGCCTGACTTGTTGAGAAACATGGCGGAGCAGTTTAAAGTGCAAACTCACGACGGCGTACGGTTGGCGTCCTACACTACGCAATATTTCGATACGCCTGCATTGGATATGTATATGATGCACCATAACGGAAAATTGAACAGGCAAAAAATAAGAATCCGCTCGTATGTAGAATCGAATCTGTCTTTTTTAGAAGTGAAAAACAAAAACAATAAAGGACGAACGAAAAAAAAACGTGTGCCGGTGGCATCTTCGCATCTTACATCTATTCATGACTTGCATGACGAAAAAACGTTCCTCAGCCAATACTCGCTGTTTGACAGCAATACGCTTGTGCCGGTACTGGCTAACGAATTTCAACGTATTACACTGGTGAATAATAAAGCTACGGAACGCATTACGATAGATGCAGGCTTGTTGTTCATGAATTACAAGACAGGTATTGAAACAAAACTTGACAAGTTGGTAGTACTCGAATTGAAACAAGACGGACAGCAACATTCCGATTTCAAAGATATATTGCTCCGCTACCGTATCAAAAAATCGTCATTCAGCAAATATTGCATAGGCACGATGTTAACCAATCCGCACGTGAAAAATAACCGTTTCAAAAAACAATGGATATTAATTAATAAAAAAACGCATGATACAATCTGATTACGATCCGCAAATCGTTGCACAACACGCTCAGGAACTTGCCGAACAAGGAACTTCTTTTATGGGCATTGATGTTTTTGACGCTACCAATTTATGGATGCTTTTACTTCGATTTTCATTCAACCTGTTGGTGTGTTGGAGCATCATTCAATTTTTCTATTATAGAAAAAGCCGGCGTAAAGATTATTATTTTACCTTTATGTCGTTTAGCGCAACTATCTTTTTGCTGTTATTCCTTTTGCAAAGTATTCCGATGCAAATTGGTTTTGCATTGGGTTTGTTTGCCATTTTCGGCATGATACGTTACCGGACGGAAACCGTGCAAATCCGCGAAATGACTTATCTGTTTGTGATTATCGGCATTTCGGTGGTAAATGGGTTGGCTATGGAAGTGCCGTATGTTTCGGTGATTACGGCTAATCTCTTGTTCGTTCTTATGATTTGGTTGCTTGAAAGTAACAAATTCCTGAAGCATACTTCTACAAAAATCATATTGTATGAAAAAATTGCATTAATCAAACCTGAAAAATACACGGAACTTGTAACCGATTTGAAAGAAAGAACCGGCTTGGATATTCATAAGGTGGAAGTAGGACATATAGATTTCCTGCGGGATACGGCTTATCTGAAAGTATATTACAAAGCGGCTTCGGACGAAATTAACACGATTGATACGACTACACGTTTCTAAGTTAATGATTGGTAAAATAAAATATCTGCTGTTTGTCTTGCTTCTTCCTGTTTGTGCATGGGCGCAATCGGAGAAGGAAACGGACGTCGGCGCTTTTTTGGCGCTTGAATTTGAAAAAGACCTCAGCCGGTTTTTCAGCCTTTCGATGGAAGAAGAAATTCGCTTTGTGAGCAACAATACAGGCTTTGACCGTAGCGTAACTTCGGTGGGGGTTGATTATTCGCTGTTTGATAAAAGAGTTAAACTTGGCGGATATTATGCTTTTATGTACCTTTATAATAACGATTATTGGTACGAGCCGCGCCATCGTTTTTATGTGAATGTGTCGTATAAGGAATCGGTCGGTCGTTATACGCTGTCGTGGCGCGGACGGCTGCAAAGCACGTACAGGGATGAAGACCGCGGCGAGTATAAAATTAATCCGAAAGGGGTGTGGAAAAATAAATTTGAAGTAGATTATGCGCTATGGGGCTTGCCTTGGAAACCGTTTGTTTCCTGTGAATTTTCCACGCTGCTGAACGATCCGGTAGCGGGTTGGGAATTTACGCGCATACGATTTCAAGGCGGTACAACTTGGCGTTTAGACCGTACTACATATATGAATTTCACCCTGCGCTTCGACGACTACATTGCCGGCAAAGACCCTCATGTGTTCTCTATTGGCGTTACTTACAAAAAGAATTTATAACCGGCGCGTTTGATTATTGCGAATCGTCGTTCCACCCTTGTGCTTTTAAAGCTATGGCTTGGTTGTCGGGGGTAATGAGGTATGCGCCTTCCGATACGTCGGTCAAGTGCCCGATGACGTCAATGCCTTGCAACTCGCGGGTAATGGTTTCGTGCAAGGTTACAGGCAGGGTAAACAGCAACTCATAATCATCGCCGCCGTGAAGTGCGGCAACTACGGCATCAAGATTCATTTCGTCGGCTATTTTAAATGTATCCGCTGCAATGGGGACGCGCTCGAGGTAAATGCGCACACCGCAACCCGACTGTTTGCACAAATGCAGCGTTTCCGACGCCAAGCCTTCGGACAAGTTAATCATGGCTGTGGGTACAATATGATTTTCGTCAAGCAAACTGATGACTTCTTTTTGCGCTTCGGGTTTCAGATAACGTTCCAGAATATAGTTATATCCTTCGAGTTGCGGTTGTGCATGGCTGTTGCCTTCAAACACCGTTTTTTCACGTTTCAGCAGTTGAAGTCCCATGTATGCCGCTCCTAAGTTTCCGGTAAGACACAGCAAGTCGGTCGGTTTTCCGCCGTTGCGGTACACGATTTTTTCTTTCGGTGCAGCGCCTGTGGCGGTGATGCTTAGCGCAAGTCCGGTAAGCGATGACGAAAGCGATATGCCGACAATATCAACGGCATAACGTTTGCAGGCGATAGTAATGCCGTCGAACAGTTCATCTACATGTTCTACGGCAAAACGCTTTGAAAGTCCCGCCGATACTATAATCTGTGCCGGTGTTACATTCATGGCGTATATCTTATTGATGGCGGCAACTACGGCTTTGTAGCCCAAATGCTTCAGCGGCGTATAAGTCAAGTCGAAATGTACGCCTTCGAGTTGAAGCGCGGTGGCGGTAACGTGTTGCTGTGCGGGAGCGTCGGTAACCGCAGCATCGTCGCCGATGCCTTTTACGGTTGAGGGCTGCGTAACTTCCGCCGCGACGGTAATACGGTCGAGCAGGTTTACCGCTCCGAAATCGTTAATGTCAGTAAGTTTTTTCGCCATCGGTTAAAAATCTGCGTTTTTCGGCGTGCGGGGAAAAGGAATTACGTCGCGGATATTGGTCATGCCGGTAACGAAGAGCAGCAACCGCTCAAAACCCAATCCGAAGCCGCTGTGTTCGGCAGAGCCGAAGCGGCGCGTGTCGAGATACCACCAAAGCGTATCCGTTGACATATTGTCTTCTTTGATGCGTTCGATGAGTTTGTCGTAGTTTTCTTCGCGTTGCGAGCCGCCAATGATTTCGCCGATTTTTGGGAACAGCACGTCCATTGCCCGTACGGTTTTGCCATCGTCGTTCTGCTTCATATAAAACGCTTTGATTTGTTTCGGATAGTCGGTGAGGATTACCGGTTTTTTGAAATGTTTTTCTACGAGATAGCGTTCGTGTTCGCTTTGCAAGTCAATGCCCCACGATACGGGATATTCAAATTTTTCTCCTGATTTCAAAAGAATGTCCACGCCTTCGGTATAGGCGAGCCGCACGAACTCGGTTTGCACTACGCTGTGCAGGCGTTCGATGAGTTCCTTGTCATACATGTCGTTCAGGAATTTCAAATCGTCGGCGCAATGTTCGAGGGCATAGCGTACGAGATACTTGATGAAATCTTCGGCAAGGTTCATATTGTCATGGATGTCGTAGAATGCCATTTCGGGTTCAATCATCCAAAATTCGGCAAGGTGGCGGGGCGTATTGCTGTTTTCGGCGCGGAATGTAGGTCCGAATGTGTAGATTTCGCTCAGCGCCATGGCGCACAGTTCTCCTTCGAGTTGTCCGCTTACGGTGAGGCTGGTTTCGCGTCCGAAAAAGTCCTGCGTATAATCCGTTTTTCCTTGTTCGTTTTTCGGCGGTTGTTCCATGTCGAGGGTTGTAACGCGGAACATTGCGCCTGCTCCTTCGGCGTCTGAGGCGGTAATGAGCGGCGTATGGATATACCGGAATCCTTTTTCGTTAAAATAATAATGAATGGCAAAAGCCATGGCATGACGGATGCGCAGGATAGCGCCGAACGTGTTGGTACGCGGGCGCAGGTGGGCTATTTCGCGCAAAAATTCGAGCGTATGCCCTTTTTTCTGCAACGGATACGTTTCGACGTCGGCTGTGCCGTAAATTTCAATGTCGTCGGCTTGTATTTCTACCGGCTGCCCTGCGGCGGGCGATGCTACCAATGTGCCGGTAGCCCGCAGGCATGCGCCGGTGGTAACCGGCTTTAGTTGTTCTTCGGATATTTTACTGAAATCGACTACGATTTGTATGTTGTGAATCGTAGAGCCGTCATTCAGGGCGATGAACGCTACTTGCTTGTTTCCGCGCTTGCTGCGAACCCACCCTTTTACTGTAACCGTAATGCCGGTAGCGCTTTTCAGCGCCTCTGCGATTTTTATTCTTCCTGATATTGCCATGATGTATGTAGTTAATTAGATGTGCAAAAGTACGAAACAATGTGCAATTCTGCAAATCTATGAAACATCAGAGAAATATCCGGTATGGTTTATTCCGACAGCAAGGAACTAATCAGGTTGTTAAATTCCGTTTGATATTCGTTGTAGAACAAACCGGTGGCAGGACCGCTGAATCCGGTATGGATTTTTCGTACCTTCCCTTTTTTGTCGATGAAAATGGTAGTCGGATAGCTTGAGAAATTTTCGATTTCGGGTAATACATTGGCAACGGTTTCAGGATTTGCCTGCCCTGCGAATACAATCTCATAGTGTATATCAAACCTCTTTTTCAGTTGTCCGATTGTTGTTTGCGCATACTCAAAATCATTCTTGCGTTCGAATGCTACGCCGATGATTTCTACGCCCCGATCTTTGTTTTCATCGTACCAAGGCGATAAATATTTAGCTTCGTCCAAACAGTTCGGACACCAACTGCCCAGAATGGATACGACCACCACTTTGTTTTTATACTGCTCGTCGTCGAGCGCCACGATTCGTCCTTCCGTAGCCGGTAATTTAAAATGGATACGGTCTGCGCCTGTTTTGAGCCGCGTCAGGCTGTAAGCGTCGTCCAGCGCCGCTTTGTCGTTGCGCGTACCGATGAGTTTTGTTGTGCTTTTCGGTGTATAAAATGTGCCTTCAAACGTATTTTCATCAAGAAAATGTATGTCGATTAAATACGGATTTACACCGCTGAATGCCGAAAGCGTAACGCCGCTGTCTGCGACAATGCCCTCCAGAAAGCGCAAATCGCCGCCGGAAGTCAATATAGAGCCTTCGACGATTTGACTGTCGGCGTCGGATGTAAAGATGCCTACATTGCGGCTTGTGTCGTTGTGTTCATTGATGAAAAGGATGTCCCATTTGCCGTCAATCGACACGGAGTCGGGGTGGGCTACCGCTTCAAATCGCGGCAAATCGCCTCTTTTGGCGCGGAACGGAATGCCTTTGTCGTCGTCAATATAATTTTTGAACAGCCTTCCCTCCAAATAACCGCCCGAAAATTTGGCTTTAATCACCGCGTCGTACGGCTCAATGGGAATCGTTACCGACCCCGATGCGTACGTAATGCCTGTAAGCGGCACACGTTCCTTGCCGTTTATCAGCGTCAGGATGGTCGAATCGGTATTCGCATTTTTTACTTCAAACAAGAATGGCGCTTGCTTGTCTTGTACGGCAAGTTCGCCGCGCCACAATCCGTCCTGCCACTTTTGCGGCGAGCATGCTGATAATGTCAGCAAAGAAATCACATAATACTTTAGCTTCATAATACTTCAAATTTATAGTTACACTTTTTAATTAATTATTTCTATTTACAAAAATACATCGTCCTTAACTCATTTAGGGACGCCTCCCATCTCTTCACACTTTACTCTTCACTTCTCATCCATTTGTCGCGCGACGTGGAATCGAACCACGGTGGTTTGGTTTATGAGACCAATTGAACTGCCACTGTTCTATCGCGCTGGTACGGTCTTAATTGACGTCGAACCAAAGTTTGGTCGTCAATAAATCAACCCCTTGACTCGCTACGGCTGCGGCATGGTTATCTTTGTTGAGCGATTGCTCAGTGCCCGGATAGAAAAAGCGGACAGGTATTTTCCCCTCAAGCACGCTTGCCGGACCCGCCGTCAGTTGCGGATAATCCAACCGCCGCAATTCGGTGAACGCTTCAGGTCCCTGTCCAAAGAGGGCAATCCATTTTTGTTCGCCGATAGCGCGTTTATAATTCGCTGCGTCGTATTGTACGGATGGTTGCGCAAGATACGTATTAATATCTGTGGCGTTCGTAATCTTAAATTGATTGAGCGAGGCGGTAATCGCTTGCTTGTAGTAATCTTCCGCATTGCCCGAAATATAAGTGCGGGCAACGGCTTCCGCCAAATTGAACAGCACTTCGGAATAACTGTATATTACCGCCGGAGCATTGGGTTGTAGGAAATATGCGCCCGGAAGGGATGTTTTTGACAACCCTTGATTTTGCGCAGCGCTGTTCGACAATCCATTGCCCGCGCCGATATAGACCGACGTATCGGACGGTAATTGGGCATACACCGGCAACCGAGGGTCATTAAGCGTTATCAGTTTATCGACTATCGTTTTGGATATGCGGTAGTCATCCCTCGTGTCGAAATGCGCCGACTGAGGATTGTGTTGCGGAGAACTGCCGAATGTAAACTGGAACGTTTCGTCGTTGCTGGCTATTAAATCAGCTACGTTGAGCGATGCAATCGTTTGTTTCGCCAGATTGTCGTCGCGGTCGGCAATGCGCAGAGCGATGCGTAGGCGCAGCGAATGGGCAAGTTTCCCCCATTTGGCAACGTCTCCTTTATATATCACATCTCCGCTGATGCTTCCGTTTGACGCGTCCAGCAATGCGGCGGCTTGCGACAGTTCATCCAACAATCCTGTATAGACGTCCTGCTGTTTGTCGTACTTCGGGACGAGGGTTTTTCCTACTTCCGAATAAGGAATATCGCCGTAAGTATCGGTCAACAGCAGAAAGACCCACGAGCGGAGTATTTGGGCTATTCCTTTGTAATTGGAATTTGCCTCTTCGTTCGGGAATGCGATGATGGTGTTCAAGTCGGTAACCAATGTGGCGTATCCCGTATTCCACAGCGTGGTTAATTCTGCCGAAGTATTGCTAAATTCGTACCTGTCGGGTTCGGGATACTGTATCCTTGCCCAATGCTGTACAAACAGCAGGGTAGAACTTAAGTTGTAGTACGTGCCCCAGTAAAGGTCTGCACCTTGTTTTTCAACGCCTGTCAGCAGATAAGCCGCTTGGGGCTTTTCCGTAGCATTGGGGTTTGCGTTGATTTCGTTTAATTGGTCTGTGCATGAAAATGCTGCGAGAGCCACAAAAATTAGTATAATATTACGCATTGTTTTTTAGATTTAGATGATTTAAAATTTAATGTTAACGTTGAATCCGAATGAGCGGGTGGTGGGCAGCGAAAGCACTTCGTAACCTTGTGCGCCGTTGCTTGTATTGAGTGCGGCTTCGGGGTCGATGTGCTTGGCGGTGCGGTAGAGGAATGCGACGTTCCGCACGATTGCCGACAGCGTCAATCCTTCCAGCCCGATTTTTTTAATCGTTTTTTTGCTGAACGAATAGGATAGGGCAATTTCTCGCAGTTTGACGTATGAAGCGTCGTAGATGTATGCTTCGTTGATGCTGTATGAAGATTTGTAATAATCTTCTGCGGAGAGGATCGTTGTGTTTTTGCTTCCGTCTTCTTTCACACCGTCGAAAATAATACCGTCGTCGCGGGTTTTACCGTTGGCGTCGGTAAAGGTGAGTCCTCCATGCTCAGCGTCGCGACCCGGAAGCGTTCCGGGATATACGCCGGCATAGTAGCCGGTTTGTGCCGAGCCTGAATAAATACTGCCGCCGATGCTTGCATCTATCAGCGCCGATAAACTAATTCGTTTGTAAGTAAACGTATTGCTTATAGCGCCTGCCCATTCGGGGGTATAATAGCCAAGTATTGTATTTTCGGCGGCGGCTTTCGGACGTCCATTGTTGTCCACAATGATGTTTCCTTGCGCATCTCTTTTATATGCCGTGCCGAATATCGCGCCGTATTTTTCGCCCACAGCAGCTACTATCTGTACGCTCGGTGCGCCGATGACATATCGCTGAAGCAAGCCTTCCTTATCGAGTTCCACTACTTTGCTGCGGTTGACGGCATAATTCAAATCAAGATTCCATTTGAACTTACTTGTTTTTACCGGTACTACGCCCAACTGTATCTCAATACCTTTATTGTTTATCTTTCCGGCGTTGATAAGTTGATAGTCATATCCGCTGGCGGCAGAAGTTTGCACTTTCAATATTTGGTCGATACTGTTGGCGTTGTACAACGCGATGTCAATTGATGCGCGGTTTCCGAATAAAGCCGCTTCAAACCCTATTTCCGTTGATTTTGTTTTTTCGGCTTTGATGTCGGGATTGTTTTTTGTTTTGGACGATGTTTGAATGGGATTTCCATCAAAAGCGGTTTGTATATTATACACGGTAGCCAATTGATAGGGTTCGGCGTCGTTCCCCACTTCCGCCCATCCTCCGCGTATTTTTGCATAATCGAGTACCCCACCCTGTAACCCAAGTAGTTGTGATAATATGATGCTTCCTGTAATTGACGGATAGAAATACGAACGGTTTTGAGCAGGCAACGTAGACGATATGTCGTTGCGCCCCGTCAGGTTCAGGTAAGCATAGTCCTTGTATCCTACTTGCGCCGATGCAAATCCGCTGTATACACGCAGGCGGCTGTAGTAGTTGGACGATTCCAACGGATCTTTGGAATTGGACAAGGTAAACAAATCGGGCGCAGCCAATTTCGGCGCACGTTGATAATTGTTGGCATAAGAGTTGTTGCGCACATTAAAACCGCCGAGTATATCAAAACTTATATCGTCCGCCAGCTTTTTCGTATAACTTAATAGCGCTTCCGTATTGCTTTCGCTAATGGTGTAGGCATCTTCCGTATATGAACCGTCGGGTGTGCCGTTTGTGCCGGTTTTGATTTTATATTTTCGTCTGTCGTTATAATAATCTGTGCCGGAACGGAACTTGAAATTAAGCCCTTCGGCGATACTAATATCAAAATGCACATCGCCGATAAAGCGGTTGCGGTCTTGTGAAGTGGTATTATAGTATGCCCGCCAGTATGGATTACTGTAATAACTGTTGTTCCAGTTGCGTGTATAGTCTTTTTTCAGTTCAGCCATATCCACTTGCCGACCAAACCATAAGAATTGCAACATCACGCCGGCTGCGCGTTGTCCGTACGACCCGCCCGGAAGATTCGGTGCATCGGTAACGATATAGTTGGCGTTAGCTCCCACCTTGATGCGTTTGTGTATTTGATAGTCGCTATGGAGGGTGAGATTCGTCTTGTTTACTTCGGTATTCGGAACTGTTCCGGTTTGTTTCTGATGGTTTGCACCCAAGCGGAAATCATATTTTTCGTCCGAACCTGCAATAGCCACGCCGTAGTCATTCGTTATGCCTGTTTCGAAAAAGTCTTTGACGTTGTTGGGATGCGCCACAAAGGGAACAGGCACGCCGTTGGAATGAAATTGCGGAATCAGCCGTCCGTCCAATTTCGGACCCCAGCTTTCGTCTGCGCCGTCATTGACGCCGCCGCCTTTGCCGTCGACATAACTAAATTCGCCGTTTTCGCCTTGCCCGAATACATCTTGGAAATCGGTCAGCGTAGCCACGTTGGCTAACGTCAAGCCGATATTTGCCGTGATGCCCAAACCTTGTTTGTTTTTCCCCGATTTTGTGGTGATAAGCACCACGCCGTGAGCGGCACGCGAGCCGTACAGCGCAGCGGCATTAGGACCTTTCAGTACGTTCAGCGACGCAATATCTTCGGGATTGAGGTCGGCAATCGCATTCTTAAAGTCGCGCGACTGCCCGCCGCCGACATTGGGCGCTGTCAGTTGCGAATTGTCCACAGGCACGCCGTCGATGACGAACAGCGGTTGGTTGTTGCCCGCAATGGATGTTTCGCCCCGAATCACGATGCGAGCCGACCCCATATCGCCTTGCGAATTGGTGGTGCGCACACCGGCAATTCGTCCCGCCAAGGCGTTCACGATGTTCGTTTCCTTACTTGCCGTCAGTTCGTCGCCTTTCACTTTCTGCGTGGCGTAGCCCAGCGATTTCTTTTCGCGGGTTATCCCCAAAGCGGCAACCACCACTTCATTGAGATTGTTCACCGCTTCTTCAAGCGCAACGGTTACATGATTATTGTCGTTGACAGTAATCTCAACCGGCTTGTACCCGATGTGATTTATTTTCAGCTCCACCGGTAAGGGCTGCGCTGTTGTCAATACAAATTCGCCTTTGGAATTTGTATATGTACTTTCTTTTCCTTGTTTCACCTGAATAGAAACTCCCGACAGCGGTTCGCCCGTAGCGTCGTCAATCACGTTGCCTTTTAGCGGCGTTTGTCCATACGCGCCAATCGACAGGGTGAAGATGATGACAAAAGAACAAAAAGTTTTTTTGCTTAGAATACTTTGTACAGTTTTTTTCATACGCATTAATTTTATGTATTTAAATTCGAGTGCAAAGTTAAGCGTAGCGTATGGCGTATGCAATCCCACATTCATGGTAATTTTATCCCACGTATGTGGTATTCCGCATCCCACGTATGTGGTATTTTGTGGTATGAACGGCGGAAATACTTGTCGACGTTACAGAAAAAAAGCCTATTTCCAAAAACATAGAAATAGACTTTTTATAGATGTCCGTACGTGTGTCCCGATTTACCTTATGTCGGCATTTCCGGCGCTCTTCCGGGTTTGGGCGCTACGCCTTCGTGATAGTCGGGCAACGCGCCCAGTTCGTACGTGTCGGGTCCGTAGCGTAGGGGAGAAGCCATGATTTCGTCCCACGTAATGGCTTTGCCGGTGTACGCCGCTTCGCGCCCCAGAATGGCTACCTGCGTAGAGTAAGCCAAGTCTTGCGCCTGATTGATTTTCTTTCCCAAACGGATTGATTCCACCAGATGGATATGCTCCTGATGATACGGATCTTTTATGGGGCGCGCCTTGTAGTCGTACGTCCATACGACGTTTCCGGCATAGTCTTCGATGCGCACGCCTTCGTTGACGTTGAAGATAGCGACGCCTTTCGTGCCGTATATCCGCTCGCCGATGTTCGTATCGCAGCCGTCTATCTGGCGGGCGGTAGCCAGCATTTTACGGTTATTGTTATACGTATAATCTACGCTGAAGAAGTCGAAAATATCGCCGGTCAACCGTTGCGCCCGCCCGCCGAAACCGGTGGCTTGGAGGGGTACGTCGCCCAAAAACCACGTTACGACATCGATGTTGTGGATGGCTTGGTCTAAGAAATGGTCGCCGCTCAGCCATTTAATGTTAAACCAGTTGCGGATGCAATATTCCATATCGCTCCATTCCTTGCGGGGGAATCGGTTCCACCATGCGCCTTGATTCCAGTGCGCAGCGGCGGATACCACGTCGCCAATCAACCCATTTTTTACCTGCACGTAGGCTTCCCAATAGTCGCGGTGATGACGGCGTTGGTTGCCTGTAACGACCGTCAGTTCTTTGATTTCGGCAACTTTGGCGGCGGCAATCACCGTGCGGATGCCGGCGGGGTCAACTGCGCAGGGCTTTTCCATGAACACGTGCTTTCCGGCTTCCACCGCCGCCTTGAACTGTTCGGGGCGGAAGTGCGTAGGCGTACAAAGCAGCACGACGTCGACGTCGGGCATCGCCATGATTTTCTTATATGCGTCGAAGCCCAGAAAGCGGTTGGATTCCGGCACGTCGTTGTTCGACTCTTTCTTTAAAATATCCACGCAGCGGCTCATCCTGTCGGGAAAAACGTCTGCCAAAGCTACTATCGACACGTGAGGTCCTCCGTTCAGGAATTGTATGGCTGCGCCCGTACCGCGGTCGCCGCAGCCGATTAACGCGCCCCGCAGCGGCTTGCCGTCGGGGGCTATATCGACAAAGGAGTACATGCCCAGTTCTTCGGACGTATAGCGTTTTGCTTTCTCCTGTGTCGAGCAGGACGTCAGTATTGCCGGAGCGGCGATGCCCAGCGTTGAACTTGCGCCTATCAGCGCGGCATTGGTCAAAAATTCTCTTCTTTTCATGTTGAACTGTATAATCGTTGAACTGTTTACTTGTTTAATTACGATGCGGCAAAGGTACGTATTTTTTTAATAAAAAAACTGCGTGAAACTCTTGTGTATTATTTACTAATTTAAAACTTTATTTTATAAAAAAACAATCATGCGTTCAAGAGTGAATATATCACGCAGTTTATACCACTGCTAACTTCATCATCGTCGCGACTTCTTCATCTTATATAAGCAGCTCCGCTGATTAAGATGTGGCAAAGGTACGTATTTTTTTTTAATAAAAAAACATCTTTCGGGGAAGGTGATTAAGTTATTAATCTCTTAGTCTCTTAATTTCTTAATCACTTGCTTCTGTTCCCATTTCCATGCTGAGCGCAAGGTGTCGTCGATGCCGGTTTCGGCTTTCCATCCTAGTATGGTATTGGCTTTCGTGGGGTCTGCCCACACTTGGGCGATGTCGCCTGCGCGGCGTGCTACAATCCGGTAGGGCAATGCGACACCGGTTACTTGTTGGAAAAGGTTTACCAACTCCAGTACCGACAGCCCGCGCCCGGTGCCGATGTTGAACGTTTCTACCAAGCCGGTTTCGCCCGCCAGCAGGCGTTTGATGGCTACGACGTGTGCTTTTGCCAGGTCTACGACATTGATGTAGTCGCGGATGCAGCTGCCGTCGGGCGTCGGGTAGTCGTTGCCGAAGACACTGAGTTGCGCGCGTTTTCCGATGGCGGTTTGCGTGATAAACGGCACTAAGTTTTGCGGTACGCCGTTGGGCAGTTCGCCGATTTCGGCGCTCGGGTGCGCCCCGATAGGGTTGAAATAGCGCAGCAGGATGCTTTGCAGCGGGGCGCCGGAATGTATGGCGTCGCCAATAATTTCTTCGCCAATTTGTTTGGTATTGCCGTAGGGCGATGTGGCGGGTTTCACCGGCGCGTCTTCGGTTACGGGCAGCACATCGGGCTGCCCGTACACGGTGCACGACGAGGAAAATACCAGGTGCGGCGCATGGTGCGCCATCATCGTTTCGATGAGGTTTAGCAGCGACAGCAGGTTGTTGCGGTAGTACAGCAGCGGCTTGTGGACGCTTTCGCCCACCGCTTTGCTGGCGGCAAAATGAATGACGGCTTTTATGTTTTGGTATTTTTTGAAGACGTCCGACAGCCCTTGACCGTCCAGGCAATCAATTTGTTCGAAATGAGGTTTTGTATGGGTAATACGGGTAATGCCGTCTACCACGTCCAGGGTGGAATTGGATAAATTGTCGACAATGACTGTTTCAAATCCTGATTGTTGCAGCTCAACCACGGTGTGCGAGCCGATGTAGCCCGTGCCGCCGGTTACCAATATAATCGGTTTTTCCATATTGTATTATAATGTGTTTTTGAAATAAGCGATGGTTTTTCGCAAGCCTTCTTCTAAATGCGTTGCCGGTGTCCATCCGCCTAATTTTTCTTTTGCCAAATGGATGTCGGGCTTTCGTTGCTTCGGGTCGTCGGCAGGCAATGGCAGGTGTATGATTTTCGATTTTGAATGGGTGAGCGCGACGACGGTTTGCGCTAATTCCAATATCGTAAATTCGTTCGGATTGCCTATGTTTACAGGTCCTGTGAACGCTTTCGGCGTAGCCATCATTCGCACCATGGCTTCCACCAAATCGTCCACATACTGGAAACTGCGGGTTTGCAGACCGTCGCCATAAATCGTAATATCTTTGCCCTGCAACGCCTGAATGATGAAGTTGGATACGACCCGTCCGTCCTGCGGGTGCATGCGCGTTCCGTAGGTGTTGAAAATGCGGATGATTTTAACGAGTACGTTGTTTTTCCGGTGATAGTCCATGAACAGGGTTTCGGCGCAGCGCTTGCCTTCGTCGTAACACGAGCGGATGCCTACCGGATTGACGTTGCCCCAGTACGCTTCGGGCTGCGGATGTACGAGCGGATCGCCGTACACTTCGCTCGTGGAGGCTTGCAGGATGGTGGCGCCCGTCCGCTTTGCCAGTCCCAGCATGTTGATAGCGCCTATCACCGACGTTTTGATGGTTTTAATGGCGTTGTATTGATAGTGTACCGGCGAAGCGGGGCAAGCCAGGTTGTAGATTTCGTCCACCTCCGCCATGAACGGGTTGATGATGTCGTGCCGCACGAGTTCAAAGTGCGGGTTGCTCAACAGGTGGATAATGTTTTTGCGGGTTCCTGTGAAATAGTTGTCTACGCATATCACATCGTGTCCGTCGTTCAGCAGTCGGTCGCACAGGTGCGAGCCGATAAATCCGGCGCCGCCGGTAATTAATATTCGCTTCATAATTTATACTCCCAATCCGAAATAGTCAAACCCTTTTTCGCGTAATTCATTTCCGTCGTAAATGTTTCTGCCGTCGAAAATCACCGGTGTGCGCATGGTTTTTTTTACGACGTCCCAATCGGGCAGCCTGAAGGCTGTCCATTCGGTTACAAGCAGCACCGCATCGGCATTTTCGGAGGCTTCGTAGATGTCGCCGGCATAGCGGATGCTGTCGCCTACGATGCGTTTTGCTTCGCGCATAGCCACCGGGTCGTAGGCATATATTTCGCAGCCCGCCGTCAGCAGCTTGTCAATAATCACCAAGGAAGGCGCTTCGCGCATGTCGTCGGTGTGCGGCTTAAACGACAAGCCCCATAGCGCAATGCGTTTGCCCTTTAAATTACCGTCGAAATATTTATATAATTTGCGATAGAGTAATGTCTTTTGGTCTTCGTTTACTTCTTCAACGGCTTGCAAAATGCGCAAGTCGTAGCTGTGTTCTTCGGCTGTTCTAATCAGCGCTTTTATGTCTTTCGGAAAGCACGAGCCGCCGTAGCCGATGCCGGAATACAGAAACTTCGAGCCGATGCGCGGGTCGCTGCCTACGCCTTTGCGTACGGCATGTATGTCTGCCCCCAGTCGCTCGCAAAGATTGGCAATGTCGTTCATAAAACTGATGCGGGTAGCCAGCATGGCATTCGCCGCATATTTGGTCATCTCCGCCGATGCAATATCCATGAAAATCACAGGATGCCCGTTGAGTGTAAAAGGTTTGTAGAGCTGTTCCATCAGGCTTTTCGCTTTGGGGCTGTCCGTGCCGACCACAATCCTGTCGGGGCGCATAAAGTCGCCGATAGCAGTGCCTTCTTTCAGAAATTCGGGATTTGACGCCACGTCAAACGGAATGTCCTCGCCGCGAAGTTGCAGCTCTTGCTGAATGGTTTGGCGGATTAGTTCGGCAGAACCTACAGGTACAGTGCTTTTGGTAACAAATAAAATATACTTTTTGATATGTTGCCCTACGGTGCGGGCTACGTCGAGCACATATTGCATATCGGCGCTTCCGCTTTCGTTGGGCGGTGTGCCTACGGCGCTAAATATAATGTCCGTGCGGTCAAGTACGGCAGAAAGGTCTGTATAAAAATGCAACCTGCCGTCGGAAACGTTCTTATGCACCAAGTTGTCTATATCCGGTTCGTAGATAGAGATAACGCCTTGATTCAGTTTGGCAATTTTTTCATGGTCGATGTCAATACAATTCACATACAAGCCCATTTCTGCGAAACATGTGCCGGTAACCAATCCTACATAGCCTGTGCCTACAATCGTAATTTCCATAATTTTTAATTTTTAACCGGTAATTCGCGTACCGTACATTTGTTGATAATATTTTTGATAATCGCCGCTCGTTACGTTGTCCATCCATGTTTGGTTGTCGAGATACCAGCGTATGGTTTTTTCAATACCTTCTTCAAATTGCAGCGACGGCAACCATCCTAATTCTTCGTGCAACTTGGTGGAGTCAATGGCATAGCGCAAGTCGTGTCCTGCGCGGTCGGCGACGTAGGTAATCAGGTCGTCCGATGCGCCTTCGGGGCGTCCGAGCAGGCGGTCGGCTACTTTAATCATCACTTTGATGAGGTCTATATTCTTCCATTCGTTGAACCCGCCGATGTTGTACGTGTCGCCGGTTTTTCCTTTATGAAAAATGAGGTCAATGGCGCGGGCATGGTCTTCCACAAACAGCCAGTCGCGCACGTTGTCGCCTTTGCCGTACACCGGCAGCGGCTTATTGTGCCGGATATTGTTAATGAACAGCGGAATCAATTTTTCGGGAAACTGATAAGGTCCGTAATTGTTTGAACAGTTGCTGATGATTACCGGCAGCTTATATGTATTGTGAAACGCCCGCACAAAATGGTCGGACGAGGCTTTTGAAGCGGAATAAGGCGATTGCGGGTCGTAGGGCGTGGTTTCTGTAAAAAAACCGCCGTGCTCCAGCGAGCCGTACACTTCGTCGGTAGAAACATGGTAAAATAATTTATCCTGCATGTCGGCTTTCCATGCTTCTTTGGCGGCTTGCAGCAGCGCGAGCGTCCCAAGCACATTGGTTTTGGCAAAAATGAACGGGTCGGCAATCGACCTGTCCACGTGCGATTCCGCCGCCAGATGAATCACGCCTGAAATGCGATGTGCCGCAAAAATTTGTTGCATGTGTTCATAGTCGCATATATCGGCTTTCTCAAAGCGGTAGTTCGGCTTGTGCGCTACGTCTTCGAGGTTCGATAAATTGCCTGCATACGTCAACTTGTCAAGGTTGATGATGCGTTTTTCGGGGTATTTATTTACCATCAGCCTCACCAAATGCGAGCCGATAAACCCCGCGCCGCCTGTAATTAATATATTTTCCATAGATTTACAATGCTATGTTTTTTAATAATGTATTTAACTTGTCTTTATCCGACAGCATAATGTCGTTCATCTGAATCCGCCAATCAATACCAATATCGGGGTCGTCGAAACGGATGCCGCGTTCGGCTTGCGGGGCGTAATAATTATCCACTTTGTAGGCAAATACGGCTTTCGGGCTAAGCACCACGAAACCATGCGCCATGCCGCGCGGTACAAACAACTGCCGTTTGTTTTCGTCGCTCAGTTCCACTGCCGCATGCTGCCCGAAAGTCGGAGAGCCGCGGCGGATGTCCACCGCTACGTCCAGCACTTTGCCTTGAATGACGCGCACTAATTTGCTTTGCGCATGCGGCGGCAGTTGGTAGTGCAGCCCGCGCAATACGCCGAATGACGATTGCGATTCGTTGTCCTGCACAAAATTTATTTCCCCGATGTGTTGTTCAAATTCAGGTTGTTTAAATGTTTCCATAAAATACCCGCGGGCGTCGGCAAACACTTTCGGCTCAATTATCCACACGCCTTTTATATTGGTTTCGGTAAACGTCATCATTATGATTTTGCTAATTCAAGGAGATAAGCGCCGTATTCCGTTTTGCTCATGCCTGCGCCGATGTCATGCAGCTGTTGCGTCGTAATCCATTTGTTGTGCCACGCAATTTCTTCGATGCACGAGATATAAAATCCCTGCCGTTTTTGTATGGTAGCCACAAAGTGCGAGGCTTCGAGCATACTGTCGGCATTGCCGGTGTCTAACCACGCAAAGCCGCGTCCGAAGAGTTCTACTTTCAGCGTTTGCGCTTCGAGGTAAAGGCGGTTGAGGTCTGTAATTTCCAGTTCGCCGCGTTTCGAGGGTTTTAGGCTGTGCGCTTTTTGCACTACGGTATTGTCGTAGAAATACAGTCCGGGAATGGCGTAGTTCGATTTCGGCGCTTGTGGTTTTTCTTCGAGCGAAATCACTTTCCCCGATGCGTCAAATTCCACAACGCCATACGCCCTTGGGTCTTTGACGTAGTAGCCGAAAATGCACGCTCCTTTGGTGGTTATTCCGGCAGCGGCGCGTTGCAACATGCCCGAAAATCCCTGTCCGTAGAAGATATTATCGCCCAGCACCAATGCCCCGCCTTCGCCCTGTAAAAACTGTTCGCCCAAGATGAACGCTTCGGCAAGCCCGTTGGGTTTATCTTGGACAATATATTCCAAACGCATACCGAGCTGCGTACCGTCGCCCAACAGCTCGCGAAACATAGGCAAGTCGCGGGGTGTAGATATAATCAGCACTTCGCGGACGCCCGCCAGCATGAGCGTCGATAGCGGATAATAAATCATCGGCTTGTCGTAAATCGGCATCATTTGCTTAGAAATGGCTTTTGACAAGGGATATAGACGTGTCGCGTTTCCTCCTGCAAGTATAATTCCTTTCATAAATCGGATAACTTTAGTTTCCAAAATTAAGAAAAAGAAATGATTTGACAAAATTTGAAGCAAAAAAACGCTTTTTAATGATTTATTTTATACCTTTGCAAAAACAAAATACACATGTCAATTCGCAAGGGTCAAATATCAATTAAAAGTCATACATTGAACGTCGAACGTCGGACGGCGATTGCTGCCATCATTGACAATCGTTCATTCCATATTGTCAAATATTTATTTCTCAGCTTATTTATGGGCTTACTTAATTCATTTAGTGCACGCCCTAATCCGGTTAGGGAGGGTCTTAATTTATATATACGGTAGCCGATGGGGAGCGTTCGGTTTTATTTCGGCGTTTTGTTGGTCGCAGCATGTATGGGGTTTATGTCGTGCAGTTCTGCCTCGTTGCTGCCGCGTGATACGCACCGGCTTGCTTCGAATAAAGTGAAAATCGAAGGGCGTACGCACGCCGTGAAAGCGTCGGAGCTTGTGCCGTATCTGAAACAGAATCCCAATAAGTCAATATTGTTCGGCATACGTTTTCATTTGGGCATGTATTTGGCAGCCCCGCCCTGCGATTCGTGTTGGCTGGGCAAGGCGATGCGCACGCTGGGCGAAGCGCCGGTGCTGTTCGACCCCGCACTGGTGGAACAAAGCAATAGCAATATAGTACAGTATCTGCGAAATTGCGGCTACTACAATGTGCAGGTACACGATACGGTTATTTATAAAAGGCATAAAGCAAAAGTAATTTATCGCGTTACGCCCAACAGTCTGATGCGTATCGGGTCGTTACGCTATGCGCTGGGCAACGATTCGCTGGCGCGCGCCGTCGTCGCCGATTCGGCGAATTGCCTGCTCAAACCGAACGATGAGTTGTCGGTAGAAATGATGAATAATGAGCGTGAACGGCTGGAAACGCTGCTGCACGACAAGGCTTTTTATTCGTTCGGAAAAAATCAGCTTGCGTTTGTAGCCGATACCCTCAAAGGCGACGGATTTGCCGCATTGACGATGGTGAAAGCGGCGGGGCGCGACTCGGCGGCGTACGAGCAGTATAAAATCCGGCACGTCAAAGTGTATAGCGATTATGACCAAATCAGCGCTTACACCGATTCGATGTACTACGAGCGCTTGCACAGCTTGGTGTTGCAGCCGCCGTCGGAAAAAGGCGAGATGACATTGTATTACCGCGACAGTCCGATATTGCGCAATACGCGTTTTCTTGAAACGTTGCACCTCAAGCCCGGCGACGAGTATAACGGCACGCGGGTTAATCAGCTTTACAACAGTTTAACAGGCTTGAACGTGTTTAGCGTCGTAAACATTCAGTTTGTGGAAGTGCGCGGCGCGCAAGGCGAGGCATTGGTCGATTGCATTGTCAGGCTCACGCCGGCAAAGGCGCAGGGGTTTAAGTTCGGGTTCGATGCGTCGTTGAGTTCCAATGCCCTTTTCGGATTGTCGCCGGCAGTGTCGTATTTTCATAAAAATTTATTTCACGGCGCGGAATATCTCAACCTCGCGTTTTCGGGTAATTTTCAGTTTAAATTTGACGACAGCAAGCAACGCGCTACCGAAATAGCGGCGTCGCCGTCGTTGCACGTGCCGCGTTTTCTTTTTCCGTGGTTGTATAAATCAATGTATTTTTATTCGCCGCACACCGAGTTTTTGTCAACCTACAGTTACCAATACCGCCCCGATTATACGCGCTATTCCGTGTCCCTGTCATTCGGCTATTCGTGGCGTCAGACGTCGCTTTTAACTTATAACATAACGCCCATAAACCTGAACTTGGTGAACGTAAAAGTCAGTCCGCTGTTCGATTATTCGATAGTCTACAACCCATTTTTGAAAAACCGGTACGAAAACCACTTTGTGTTTGGACCATCGGCATCGGTGATTTACACCGACCGCCAACCTGACAAGCGCATAAATTCAATATACCTGCGATGGAATGTAAAAACAGCCGGCAACGCCCTTAGCCTGTTTAATAAATCTTTGACCAATAGCGGAAGCGGATATAGTATGTTCGGCAGTCCGTATGCGCAATTTGTAAAAACCGACCTCAACCTGTCGTATTATCAGTTTTTCAACGATTATGTGATGATGGCATACCGCGTGTTTGGCGGTGTGGGGCGTGCTTACGGCAATTCGGTTACCATGCCTTTTGAAGAAGTGTATTTTTCGGGCGGGGCATACAGCTTGCGCGGCTGGCAAGCCCGCATGCTCGGTCCCGGCTCTATGCCGCCCGACGATACTACGTTTACCATACCCAACCAGATAGGCGATATGAAACTTGAAGCCAATATCGAATTTCGCTACAAAATATTCAGGGCATTGGAAGGCGCGCTATTCCTTGAAGGCGGAAACATTTGGCTGCTAAACTCTGCGGCAAACCAAACAGACGCGTATTTCCAGTGGAATAGGTTTTACAAAGAACTTGCCATGAACACGGGGCTTGGTTTCCGGTTGAATTTTGGGTTTCTCGTCATTCGTCTCGATTGGGGGTTGCGTATCCACGACCCTGCGCCCGGCAAGGGGTGGATTAAATTCCCCGAATGGTTGCATCGCGATAATTCGGCGTTTCATTTCGGCATCGGATATCCGTTCTAAACAGATGAACCGGCATTTTATCCGAAGTTTTAATAAACCTCATCTTCATCAATAATAGTAGTTGCCTGTGCTATTTTTCTATTAACTTTTTTCAGATAAGGAATCACACGAATTTCTTTTCCCAACCATTCTTCTTTCATTTCCAATTCTATCTGCATGCCATGATATTGCTCCGCATCAAGCCGTTGTATCCGACCATCAACTTCTAATGCCCAACGGACGAGTTTTGAAGTTTCGACATCGGGCACACGGGTAAATCTTGAGGCAGTGTACCGCAAGCGTTGATAGGGTACAGCCTCCGGTAGTCCAGCAACATCCAAAACCCGTTGGCGATATAACTTTTTCCCTAATAGAATCAACCGGTTAGTGTTTGTCTGACATTGCTTTCGCACATTAAAGTTCTCAATATAATAACGTCCGTTACGAATGGCAACGTGAGGAATTTCTATTTTTGGACAATTTCCGCAATAATCATCACAAGTAAGAGAGATACTAATAGTTTCGCCCTCCAGTTCCTCGATAGAGTCATTCGATATATCTAAAGCAATTGACATAATGCCATTGTCCACTGCCTCAATAGTGTACCTATTCCATTTGTCTTTGAAACAGAAGCGAAGAATTTTCGGGTATTTACCTCCGGCTCTTTCTTTTTTTTCAGCCCGTACTTGTTTCACTTCCAAGGGTTCGAAATAAGCTCCATTGAAATATAAATCGGAGTATTTTCCGGTAAAAATACTGTCTCCATTCATTTCAGGAATCATTAAACGGTCTTTTTCCAACTGAAAATGGGGAGGATTTTGTATTTCTTTTACCGAACAGTATATGTTTGTAGCATAAAGCGGCTGATTCTCTGTGGAGTTGAAAGGATATGCTTTTCGAAAAACGCCGGAACTTATATCGCATCCCAATAATCGCCGATCGGCGGCAACATCCCCTTCAAACAAGTAAACGCCATTACGCAAAGGCGGATATATCGTATCGTAGCAAACTTCATTGAGAAAAGTATAGTCTGTTGAAAACAACCGCGTTTTCCCCTCGAAAACAGAATATTGAACAATATGAGAATACGAGGTTTGTATGGTATCACTGTTACGCCACTGAAAAACACGGATTTTCCCGTCCGGCGAAGAAATAATACGGATATGCTGTTCCTGAAGCTCGATAAACGGATTACTCATCGTGGAGTCTGCCTGAATGATTGCTTTCAGATTTTTTATGTAACCGGCTTGAGACTTGTCGATTTCTTGTCGGTTTTGTCCCATTATTGACAACGACAGTGTCAATGCAATAAATAATAAGAAACTGTTTAAATTTCATTGAGATTTTATTCTATTGAGCATAATACAAACAAAAGCGATTTGAATCATAGCGATACTTGAAGAAGTCGTATATTCATAGTCTTTAGCTAATCGTCTA
>JAITPN010000003.1 GCA_031289415.1 Prevotellaceae bacterium
GGCGGCGGTATGAATTCCGTTCCACATCCTCTCTGCGCCCATCCGTTTGTGCATACTATCAACACAAACATTGATAAAACGACAACTCTTTTCATGGTTATCATTGTGTAGCTACTATAAACACAAATCTGTAATCTTCCGGTTTTGTCCGTCCATACAATGGATAAACTTTTGCCATATAAATGTATATATGTCTGTTAGTCGTATTAGGTGCATTTTTTTTACGCAATACTATGATGTACTTTTCTTGCCACCCTACTGACGTAGTGAACTTACAATTAATTCTACCGCCGTATTTATTGTGCCATGCGGCAACGCTATCCTGTATTTCTTTGAGGTCGGTGCCGTCGTTCCGATATTCCCATGCGCCGCAGGGAGATAAACTTATTGTTTCAATATGTACCGTATCAGTATTTGTGTACCACAGCAAACTATCGCCATGTTCAAACCTAATTACCACATCTTTATTCCATTTATCACTCGTCTGTCCGCAGCCAGCCGGAACGTTATCGCTGATACCCTCTAAAGTCATAGACAAAGAAAATCCCCCCTTCCATGGGTATGAAATAGTTTTGGTTTCTCCATATTGCAACTCAAAAATATCCATAATATTCATAGCGGGACGTGGAGAACTGTACTGTGAAATACCACCGTAAGTCGTTTTCAGACATATATCTTCCTCTTCTTGTGGTTGTGATTGTGATTGTTTGCAACTACCCATAGTCCCTGCCAACAAGAGGGCTAACAGTGTATAAATAAAAAAACTTTTCATATTGTTTATTGTTTAAAATATGCTGTAAAGGTACGACATTATTTTTATGTAACAATTTTATTTTCAATAAATATCAAAAAAAGTTTATGGATGTCATCGTTCCGTGTAATTTATATTCATAAAATTCACCCATTCCTTTTAGGAATGCCCTAAATCTCTTAGGTTATTGTATTTCTTTCGAAGCATGTACTTCGTCCACAGCCTTGATAAATTCCGAAAGGATACGGGTGCGGGTGTTCATTTTGTTTATTTTTTTTCCGTCGTCGGGATACACGCGGTTTGAAAGGAACACGTAAAGCAGTTGGCGCGAGGGATCAACCCACACAAATGAGCCGGTATATCCCGAATGTCCGTAACTTTCGAGCGACGCTTCCCGTGCCGTAGGACTTAATTTTTCCGTATCAGGTTCGGGTTTGTCGAATCCAAGCCCGCGCCGGTTTCCGATGTTGCGAAAATGATAGGCGGTAAACGTATCTATCACAAGACTGTCGAAATAACATTGCCCGCCGTACGCGCCTTTATTCAAATATAGCTGAAAAAGTTTGGCAAGGTCGCCCGCCGTACTGAAAAGCCCCGCATGCCCCGATACGCCGCCAAGCAACGCCGCTGTTGGGTCGTGTACGTCGCCGCGCAAAAGTTGCCGGCGAAACTCACGGTCGTTTTCCGTCGGAACGATATGTAGCGAATCGGTAACATCTAAAGGATGAAAACACGTGTGATACATTCCCAACGGTGCATACAACAAACTGTCGGCAAGCTTGTCAAGACGGCTTCCTGTAATTTGTTCCACTAATTGCTGAAGGTATATGAAGCCCCAATCGCTGTACCGGTATTTTTTTGACATCAATGCCGCAGTATTGATTTTGTTGTAAATATAATCCGGCACTTTAGCCGAGGCATAGAGGCGGCGTGCCACAGGCACAGGAAAAGTATCGGAAAGCATATCGGAAAAATAACGTTTATCTATGCTTCCGTTTTTAATAAAATGTGTTTGAAACGGCTCATAGGCAGGCAATCCCGATTGATGAGCCAATAAATCGACAAGACGTAATGCCTGCTTATCTATGTGTCCGTCCAACGGAAGATAATCGCCTAATTTGGCTGAAAGCAGCAATTTACCTTCGCTTACAAGGTGCATGACTACGGGCAGCGTGGCAGCTACTTTCGTGAGCGAAGCTACGTCGTAAAGGTCGTCTAACCGCACAAGCGGCGAGGCGGTATCATAAGTATGACGCCCAAAAGATTTGTGATAAAAAATTTGCCCTTTGTATGCCGCAAGTATTTGTCCGCCGGGGAGCGCATGTACATCCATCGCTTTCTGCATCAGGCTATCCACCGCAGCAAGGCGCGACGACGGAATGTTGATTTCTTCGGGTAATACATCAACAAGGCGTAGCGGCTCCTGCCACGTCAGCCCATACCCTGCCTGAAATGTATCGTTCACCGATACCGGCAATACAGCGCATGGCGCAATGCCGCCAAAAATAAGCTGCGCAGCGCTTTGTTGCTGTTGCGGCATATTTTGATACGACACAATAACAGATTGAAATGCGCCGAGATTGCCGAATTTTTCAAGCGCATAAGGAACTCCGAAAAAATTGAACACCACAGGCTTGCTTGCGCACACTCGTTGCAGGAATCCGGCAAGCAGGCTGTCTACGCCAAAGTTGAACCGTGCGCGGGCGTCGGTATTGTGGTAACCGACAATCACTAAATTGTATGATGACAACCGGTTGAACAGTGTATCAAGACTATCTTTACGAGCCGGAATATTGATGGAAAAATGAGCGGTTTTTGCATAACGGTCGAGTTGCGCTGCAAATGCCGCACCGTATCCTTTCCCCACTTCGAGATAAGCCGCATGCAGTGTGTCAATGCGTTGTAAGGGTAGTAGGTTGTTTTTATTGGTAAGCAGCGTTACGGACGCTTTTGCCGCGCGCCGTTTCAATACTTCATACTCTATCGTGTGCAAATCGGCTTGCAGGTTTTCGGGATTTACCGGCGTGTAATCATGCAACCCCGCTTTATACTTTGCAGCAAGCATCTTCCGGCATTTTGCGTTAATGAACTCTTCGGTAAGTGAACTGTCTTTCACCGCCTGCATAATAAGGTCAATGGAAGCCGTTACTTCTTCCGACATAAGCACTACATCGCTACCGGCTTTCAATGCGAGCAACGGAAGCAATACACGCGGATAATTATCGGAAATGCCGCGCATATTCAGCGCGTCGGTAAATACCAATCCGTCATAGTTCATCGTGCCGCGCAGCAAGCCGCCTGTAACATACGGCGAAAGACTGGCAGGCAGCAGACTGTCCACCGCCATGATGCGCAAATGTCCTGTCATCACGGCGTCAACGCCTGCCTTTATCAGGATTTTGAACGGATAAAGGTCAAGACTGTCAATGCGCTCAAGACTGTAATACATCACCGGAATTTCGTGGTGCGAATCACGGTCGGTGTCGCCGTGTCCGGGAAAATGTTTGGCGCAGGTGAGGATACCGCCGTCCTGCATACCGCTCATATACGCAATGCTTTTTTCCGCCACTTTATCTTTATTTTCGCCAAACGAACGAATGTTAATGACCGGATTGGCGGGATTGCTATTGACGTCAGCCACAGGGGCGAAATTCAACGCGATCCCCAGCCGCCGGCATTGCTGCGCCACGGCTTTTCCGATGTCGTAAATCACCGTATTGTCGGTAAGCGCCCCCAGCGGCATCTGACGCGGAAAAGCTTCGACACTGTCAAAACGCATCGCCACGCCATATTCGCCGTCAATGGCGGTAAGCAACGGCACATGCGACAGGCTTTGCAGGTTGTTAATCATCGAAACCCAAATACGTACATTGCCCCGCATGGCAATAACGCCGCCAATCTGTTCGCTCGCTGCCATTTTTTTTACTTTTTGAAAACGAGCGTCGTCGGCATCGGAATTTACGGCTACCATAAATAATTGGGCGATGCGCTGCCTCAACGTGAGGGTTTGCATCACCGAATCTACCCACTGTTTCTGTTGATTAGCCGGATTCATCGACTCATTTTCCATGCCGTACATTAAAAGCAAACCGAAAGCGGCAAGGCACAAAAATGTTTTTTTTCTTATTTGGGTTTTGAGCTGTATCATTCTAAGGTTCAAAATTACAAATAATAATTCACATACCAATAAAGTAAAATATCAACAGATTGACACATAATATTTTTAAAAATACATCAACAAGAATTTTATTATTTGAATAAAAATTTGTACTTTTGTGAATATTTAATCATTGTTAGATGTCAAAAGTCATTCCTATACACAAAGGGCTTGATATATCGCTGAAAGGAAGCGCCGAAAAAGTAGTAGCAAGAATAACGCCGTCTGTTGACTACGCTGTAAAGCCGACCGATTTTCAAGGGCTTACACCAAAACTCACGGTCAATGAAGGGGATGTTGTGCTTGCAGGCGCACCGCTTTTTGTCGATAAATACAATCCCGACATTCGCTTTGTGTCGCCCATAAGCGGCACTGTGAGTAATATTGTGCGCGGCGACAAAAGGAAACTGCTGGCAGTAGTGGTAACGCCGGCGGAAGAACAAAGCCACGTCAAGCACGACATACACGACCTTGCCACCATGCCGCGCGAAGAAGTGATAAAACTGCTGCTCGAAAGCGGTGCATGGGCTTTTCTAAAACAACGCCCATACGGCATTCTTGCAAAGCCGACCGACACGCCGAAAGGTATTTTTATTTCGGGCTTTAACAGCGCGCCGCTTGCTCCCGACATTGATTTTACGCTGACGAATGAAAGCGCTACATTTCAAAAAGGCATTGACGTGTTGCTCAAATTAAGCAGAAATGTCCACCTGAGCATCCAAACCGATATATCGGCAAACAGTATCTTCAAAAAAGTAAAAGGCGTGGAAATGCACACGTTTGAAGGACCGCATCCTGCCGGAAACGTAGGCGTGCAAATCCACCACCTGTCGCCCATTAACAAAGGCGAAGTGGCGTGGACTATTGATCCGCAACACGTAGTGGCATTGGGACGACTATTCCTCACAGGCGTGTACGATGTATCGAAAATGGTAGCGCTGGTAGGTTCTGAAGTAAAAAGACCACGCTATTTTCGACTCTCGGCAGGCGTAAATATTTCACCCTTACAAAGCTATATCGACGCCTCGCACAATCCGCGTTACATCAGCGGCGACGTGCTTACCGGAAGCAATATCGGAACTGATGGGTATCTCGGTTTTTACGATACCATGATTTCCGTCATTCCTGAAGGGAATCACTACGAATTTATGGGTTGGGCAAATCCTTTCCGCATGAAAAAATACAGCATGTCGCGCAGTTATTTTTCGTGGATGTTTCCCGATAAAGAATATGCGCTCGACACGAATGTAAACGGCGGACAACGGGCTTTTGTGATGACAGGAGAATATGAAAAAGTGCTGCCGATGGACATTTATCCTGTGTATCTGCTGAAAGCAATTTTAGCCGAAGACATTGACAAAATGGAGCAGCTCGGCATCTACGAAGTGATTGAAGAAGACCTTGCATTGTGTGAATTTGTATGTACTTCAAAAATTGACGTACAGCAAATCCTAAGGCAGGGCATCAATTTAATGATTAAAGAAATGTGAGTATGAATTTGCTGAAAATTTTTATAGATAAAATAAAACCCGCTTTTGAAAAAGACGGTAAACTGAAAATGTTTCATTCCACTTTCGAAGCATTTGAATCGTTTTTGTTTGTACCGAATACCACCAATAACAAAGGGGTGCATATCCGCGACGTGAACGACCTGAAACATACGATGACGGTAGTTGTTGTGGCATTAATTCCGACATTGCTCTTCGGAATGTGGAACACAGGCTACCAACATCAATTGGCTATCGGCGGCGATATGACATTTTTCGGAATGTTTTGGTTCGGCTTTTTAAAAGTGCTACCTATTATCATAGTGTCATACGTAGTGGGGCTGGGTATAGAATTTGTTTCGGCGCAACTCCGCGGACACGAAGTGAACGAAGGTTTTTTGGTAACCGGACTACTCATTCCGCTCATCATGCCTGTAAATTGTCCCCTGTGGATGATAGGATTGGCAACGGCTTTTGCGGTAATCATCGGAAAAGAAGTATTCGGCGGCACAGGAATGAATGTGTTTAATCCGGCTTTGCTAGCTCGGGCTTTTGTGTTTTTTGCATATCCTTCGCAAATTTCGGGCACAAAAGTGTGGGTTGCGGGCATGGAATCGGGCAATACTATCATTGACGGTTTTTCGGGAGCAACCCCGCTCGCACACGCTGCCGCAAACGAAATCAACCAACTCCCCTCCTTTTCCGATATGTTCTTCGGATTTATTCCGGGTTCTATCGGCGAAACGTCCACGCTTACCATACTGCTTGGCGCGGCGGTGCTTATATACACAGGCATCGGCAGTTGGAAAGTGATGACGGCGTGCGTGGCAGGAGTTGTCGGCACAAGTTTGCTGTGCAACATTTTTGCCGTAAATGCCTACATGGAACTTCCGTTTTATTATCATTTGGTAATGGGCGGATTTGCATTCGGCGCGGTGTTCATGGCTACCGACCCTGTAAGCGGCGCACAAACCGAAACCGGAAAATGGATTTACGGAGCGCTAATCGGCGTACTGGTTATCGTGGTCAGACTATTCAATCCGGGCTATCCCGAAGGCATGATGCTCGCCATTTTATTCATGAACGTTTTTGCCCCGCTCATTGACCATTATGTAGTAGAAGCGAACATCAAACGCCGAATACGAAGAGTTCAAAAATATAAAAAAATCGGATGATGAATAAAAACAGTAATACCTACACTTTTTTATATGCCGCCGTACTCGTGATTGTGGTTGCTGCGACATTGTCGGTTACGTCCATTTGGCTAAAAAAACCGCAAGAACAAAATATCACTACGGAAAAAAAACTGAATATCTTGTTGTCGGTGGGTAAAGGTACGGTTACCGATGCCGTAGATGACAAAGACGCATATATTAATACACAATACGACACCTATATTGTAGAAAGTTTTATAGTAAACGGCAACGGCGAACGTATGAGCGGCAACGCATTCGAGATAAACATGAAAGCCGCTTACGAAGAAATAAAAGCCGTACAACAAGCTGCCGACAACGAACAACCGACCTTACGCGCCAACCTCAACTTACCGATATTCGTATGCCAAGACGATGACGGCTGCTTGAAATATATCCTGCCTATATACGGTGCAGGGCTTTGGGGCGCAATATGGGGCTATGTCGCGCTGAACGATGATTTCAACACGATATACGGCGCAGTATTTGCCCACAAAGGCGAAACACCCGGTTTAGGCGCTGAAATCGCCACCGAAGCTTTTGCCCAACAATTTATAGGTAAAAAGATTTTTGAAGAAAATACATTCACGTCTGTAAAAGTAATGAAAGGCGGTGCGGCGAAAGGGAATCTCCACGGTGTAGATGCTATTTCGGGCGGAACAATTACAAGCCAAGGCGTAGAAAAAATGCTGTATGATTGCCTGAACGCATATAAGGCATTTTTAGAAATAAGTAAAAGATGATTTGAATTAAACGATATGGATACACAAGAAAAAGAGCCTTTATTTTCGGCAAAAACATGGCGGTTGCTCACCAATCCTATAAACAAAGGAAATCCGATAACGGTGTTGGTGCTTGGTATTTGTTCGGCGCTGGCGGTAACCGTAAAAATAGAAGCTGCGTTGGTGATGGCTATTTCGGTAACTGTGGTTACCGGTTTTTCAAGTTTCATTATTTCGCTACTTCGCAACACCATTCCCAACCGCATCCGCATTATTGTGCAATTGGTAATTGTAGCGTCATTAGTTATTCTGGTTGACCAATTTTTACGCGCCTACGCTTATGACGTCAGCAAACAACTGTCGGTATTCGTAGGTCTTATCATCACCAACTGCATTATCATGGGGCGCATTGAAGCCTTTGCACTGGGCAATAAACCGTTTCCGTCGTTAATTGACGGCATCGGCAACGGTGCAGGCTACGGTTTGATTCTGGTCATTGTAGCATTCTTCCGCGAGCTGTTAGGCTCAGGCACAGTTTTCGGTCTGCGCATAGTTCCTGAAAGCTGGTATATCAACAACGGCGGATTTTATGCCAACAACGGACTGATGATTTTGCCGCCTATGGCGCTCATTGTAGTAGGCGTCATCATTTGGATACAACGTAGTTTCAACAAACAACTTATCGAAAAATAATGGAAAATATACTCCACATATTTATAAGGTCAATTTTTATTGACAACATGATATTCGCTTTTTTCCTCGGCATGTGCTCGTACATTGCCGTATCGAAAACCGTGAAAACGGCAATGGGATTGGGCATTGCCGTGGTATTCGTATTAGGCGTAACGTTGCCTGTGAATTATCTCATTAATAAATATCTGCTCACCCCAAATTGCCTTACATGGATTAGCAAAGACCTTGCAGGCATAGACCTCAGTTTTCTGAGTTTTATTATTTTCATCGCCGTCATTGCCTCCATTACACAATTGGTGGAAATGGTGGTTGAGAAATTTTTGCCGTCGTTATATTCATCACTCGGCATTTTTCTTCCGCTTATAGCCGTAAACTGCGCCATTATGGGCGGCTCGCTGTTTATGCAGGAACGCGGATATGCCAACATCGGCGAAGCTACAGCTTTTGCGCTCGGTTCGGGTATCGGTTGGCTGCTCGCCATTGTGGGTATTGCCGCCATTCGCGAAAAATTAAAATATTCAAATGTACCCATTCCGTTACGTGGCGTAGGAATTACGTTCATCATCACAGGGCTGATGGGTATCGCTTTTATGACTTTTATGGGAATTAAAATATAAATTGACACATGAATTTTCTTATCATCATAGCCGGCATGGTTGTTTTTCTGTTGCTTACTTTATTCTTGGTAAGCCTGCTGCTTTTTGCCAAATCCAAACTTACGCCACAAGGCGCAGTCAACATCAATATTAATAATGAAAAAGACCTCGAAGTGTCGCCCGGCAGTTCTTTACTTTCCACGCTTTCCGACCGGAAAATATTTTTACCTTCGGCATGTGGCGGCGGCGGTACATGCGGCATGTGTAAATGTCAAGTAACGGCAGGCGGCGGTGAAATATTACCTACCGAAACAGGCTTTTTCACTCGCAAACAACAATTGTCTAATTGGCGGTTAGGCTGTCAGGTAAAAGTAAAAGACAGCCTGAAAATAGTAGTGCCGGAAGAAGTGTTGGGCGTAAAAAAATGGGAATGTGAAGTAGTCAGCAATCGCAACATTGCGACGTTCATCAAAGAATTTGTGGTAAAACTGCCCGAAGGCGAAACGTTGAAATTCAAGTCGGGCGGCTACATCCAAGTGAGCGTACCGAAATGCGAAATAGATTTCCAAAACATAGAAGTAGAACCCGAATTTCGCGCCGATTGGGATGCGATGAAACTTTGGGATTTGACAATGAAAAATCCAGACCCCACATTCCGCGCCTATTCTATGGCAAATCATCCGGCTGAAGGCAACATCATTATGCTGAACGTACGCATCGCAACGCCGCCATGGGACAAAGCAAAAGGCGCTTTTAAACCTGTAAATCCGGGGATATGTTCGTCGTTTATTTACAATTGCAAGCCGGGCGACAAAGTAATGATTTCAGGTCCTTACGGTGAATTTTTCCTGCGCGACACCGATAGCGAAATGATATTCATTGGCGGCGGGGCAGGCATGGCGCCCATGCGCTCGCACATTTTTCATTTATTCCATACGTTGAGAACCACACGCAACGTGTCATTCTGGTACGGCGCACGCTCGCGCAGTGAAATTTTCTACGAACAGGATTTTCGTAATATTGAGCAACATTTTCCGAATTTCAAATTTCACATAGCCCTTTCCGAGCCGAAAAAAGAGGATAGTTGGACAGGCGACACAGGGTTCATCCATCAAGTTCTTTATGACAATTATCTAAAAACACATGCTTCGCCCGAAGACATTGAATACTACATGTGCGGACCTCCGATGATGACCTCGTCGGTCGTAAAACTGCTCGACAGCCTTGGTGTACCGCAAGAAATGGTCATGTTCGATGATTTCGGCGGGTAAACTCATACTCATCCCTGCACCGCTGGGCGACGACGCCGTAGAAGCGGTAATCCCCGCAGGAACGCTGGACGCCATGCGCACTATCCGCCATTTTGTGGTAGAAGAATTGCGTACCGCACGGCGTTACCTGAGCCGGGCGAATATCGGCGTACCGATTGACAGCCTTACTTTTTTTGAACTGAACGAGCACACGCCTGCCGCGCAAGACCTTTCGCCCTATCTGCAACCGGCTGTTGACGGACTGCCGGTGGGTTTAGTAAGCGAAGCCGGCGTACCTGCTGTTGCCGACCCGGGCGCACGGTTGGTGAAACTGGCTCATGAAACGAATATTGAAGTCGTACCGTTGGTAGGACCTTCATCTATTTTACTTGCGTTGATGGCTTCGGGCTTGAACGGACAATGCTTCGCCTTTGCCGGATACCTTCCTGTGAAACCGCCTGAACGCCAGCAACGCCTGCGGATGCTCGAAAAACAATCGGCGGCGCGGCACGAGACTCAAATCTTCATCGAAACACCCTATCGCAACGAAGCCTTGCTGCACGACGTGCTGACCGTCTGCCGCCCCGACACGCTACTCTGCATCGCCGCCAACCTCACGCAGCCCGATGCGTTCATCAAAACCGCCTGCGTCGGCGAATGGCGCAACCGCCCCGCTCCTCCTCTAAGAAAAAAGCCCTGCGTATTTCTGTTAATGAGCTAACGCAAATCCGGGAATGAGCCGTTATTATGATTGTATTGAATAGGTCTAAAACGTAAACCCAACGGCGATGCCCGCCCAAAGGGGCATGATCAACGTATTGAACATGCTGTATTCATCTTTTTTGAAATTCAGGATAGGTGTAATGCCGACGCGGAAAAACACGCCGCCGCCCACCGGCTGATAGCGATACGCGATAATCAGCGTACCTATCCAAAGTGATTTATCTATATTCCTAAAAGCCACCTCCGACACTTCTTCCTGATATTTAGTTCGATATAAATACGTAAACCCTGCGCCCAATTCCAAATATTTTCCGTCGCGCCCCACCAGATAATTCAAGCCGAGCGGCACATTTAGACATGTAACATGCCCCGTGAATGTATCACTGCCCGACGAGTACACTCCCACCCCAACGCGAGCTCCCCATCCGTCACTTTTTTTCACCGAAAAACGGCAATCATAGTTGAACGAATAGGTCGGACTGTTGCCCATAAGTTCAAAATATACCGCCGACCGCGGGTAGCGTTCCAGTACATCATAATGAGATGCGCCTATAGGCTGCGCCTGCATGCCGATGTATGCGCAAAGCGATAAAATAAAAACAAATATTTTTTTCATGACATATAAATTTATGAGGTTAATTCAATTAAAACGCATACCCTATGGATAGCCCTGCCCAAAAGGGCCAAACCAAAAAACCAAAAAACATATCTCTATCGGCTGACAAATCCACTAAAGGGGTAATGCCGATGCGGAAAAATACACCGCCGCCCACCGGTTGATAACGATATGCGATAATCAACGTACCAAGAGGATTGTGGTGAACATCGTCATCGTCGAAAAAGTCTGAGCTGCTCAAGAAAGTAAGCCCTACGCCCAATTCCAGATATTTTCCATTGCGCCCCGCCAGATAATTCAAGCCGAACGGAAAGTTCATTAGTGACACATCGTCCTCTGTCAACAATAACAATCCCGCCCCAATGTGCGCTCCCCATCCACTGCCTTTTTCCGTCGAAAAACGGAAGTCGTAGTTGAATGAATAAATCGGACTGTTGCCCAATATTTCCATATACACAGCCGAGCGCGGATAACGCTCCTGCACATAATACGTTCTTACTTGCTGCGCCTGTATGTTGCCGCATGCGGCAAGCAATAAACTAACAAAAATAATCCTTCTCATAACATACTCCTTTAATTTAGGTTAATGATGCAAATATAATGAAAATATCAATACCAACAGCAAAATGTGGCTTGTTTTTCACAAAACGTTGAATATTTTTTTAGAGAGCGTGGATGTTTTTCAAGGAATATCGGGTGAAAATAGGGGCGGATTATAAAACGCTTCCCACCCTTTCCGCGGCGGGATTCCCACCAGCATGGCATTGGCGAAGGCATTGTTTGCGATTTGCTTTGTACGGCTATCGAAGTACAATACACTGTTCAGCCGTTGAGCAATGACGCCCAATGAAAATACCTGACTCAGCGCGCCGTGGATTTCGAAAGGCGAGCGTGTTTTTTCCTTTCCCAGACAAGCCAAAAGGAAATTTTCAAAATGATTGGAAGGGCTTTCCGGCACTTCAGGTAATTTCGACGCAACGTCTTTCGCTTTGCTTTCGGGAATGATTGACAGCGTACTGCCGTGCGAACCACCTTTGAAAGTTAAATCTTTACCATAGATAATTTTACCCGGATTGACCGTCGATTGTTTGATTTCGCCAACGCCCGAAGCAGGAATATCGGCGGCTAATTCCGATTTTCCGTAACCTTCGGGCAAAGGAGGCAAGTTATCAACGCCGTCATACCACGTAAGGTCGAGCGGCGGCATATTCTTTCGCGCAGGAAAACGGAAGAGTATGGTGGACGCCATCGGAAAGAAATAATCGTTGTGTCCTTCCAGTTTCAGCGGATTGATTTCGTAAGGCAGACCGAGTTCCAAAAATTCGTGAACGGTATCTATAATATGAGCGCCCCAATCGCCGAGCGCGCCCATGCCGAAATTGTACCACGAACGCCATTCGCCTTGGTGATACAGCGCATTGTAGTCGTGATACGGTCTTGTGGTATGCCACAAATTCCAATCAAGCGTAGGCGGTATCGGTTGGGCTTCAGGCATTTTTTGAATATTCGAGTCCCAACTGTGCCATCGTCTGTCGTTGTTCATGTGGGCAGCTACGGCGGTAACATCTTTGATAATACCGGCGTCCAGCCATGCTTTAAATTGAAAATAATTGGCTTCCGAATGACCTTGATTTCCCACTTGGGTAACCACTTCGGGGTGTTTACGAGCCGCTTCCATCATCAGCTCCGCTTCATAAAAAGTGCGAGCCATGGGCTTTTCCACGTACACATGTTTACCCAAAGAAATGGCATACATAGCGGCAGGAAAATGCGAAAAGTCGGGTATGGCTATCGAAACGGCTTCAATTTCGCTGCCCATTTTGTCGAACATTTCCCTAAAGTCTTTGAATTGTCTTGCTTTTGGGAATTTTTGCAGGATATTCACCGTTTGCTTGTTTCCTAAATCCACATCGCACAGCGCGACAATATTGACCAATCCGGTACGGTCAAAATCGTTGATAATTTGCTCGCCGCGATTGCCTATCCCGATACAGGCAAGATTTATTTTCGGCTGAGCACTTGCCGTACGTTTTTTTTGCACGTTCGTCATTGAGTTTGCGGCGTTCAATCCGCCAAAGGCAAGCCCTGCCGCAGTAAGTCCACCCGCTCGTAAAAATGTTCTTCGTGTTATCATCGTAGTATTATTTAAATTTATACTGTTAATACTATATCTGCGCTTCGCAAATGTTCCTATCTTTATTTTCCACTTTTTAGTTCAAAATCGGTGAGCAATCCGTAATCTAATTGGTGGTATTCTATGCCCGAAGGACAAGGTTTGTCGGAGATGAAACTGCCGGGGTCTGCTAAGCCGCGAGGAACACGGTGGAACGGTCCCAACAGGTTTTTGTTACTGCCTGTTACATTCACTTCTACCGTATTTTCGCCTTCCGTAATCAGTTCCGACACGTCCAACGAATAAGGCTCAAAGCCGATAATTCCTGCCTGCTTGCCGTTTACGGTTATTTCGCATACCGTACCTTTCCATTCGCCGAGAAACACGGCATACCGTGCGTGTACATCGGTAATATTAAACGTTTTTTTGTATGACACGCTGCGGGCGTAGAACGGCATCCCCTGCGCTTTCCAGCTTCCTAACGCGAGCGCATCAATCGGAGCGGCGAGCGTCCAACCTTTTGCCGCAGGTTTTACACTAAAATTTCCTAAAATATATACAGGTTCAATTTCCGCCATAATGCTCATGGGCGACACTTCGAGCGACAACACATTTTCGCCTTTTTTTAGATGCTTTCCGACAGGCACAACGCCCATGTCGCGGTCGAACCACCATTTGCCGGAATCAGGCGTTACCACGTTACCGTTTATGCGAATCGTATAAAGAGCCGGACGTTCTACCACCGCTTTGACGGCTGTCATATCGAAATTGTCGTTTACCGTGAATCTGTATAACGCCGTAAATCCGCCACGCTGGAATGTATCGCGGCTTACGATTTGGTTTTTATATTGTACGGATGTATTCCACGGATTGCCGTTACTGAAGCCGTGTTGCTTGAACACTTTGTCAGCCGCTTTATAGACGTGCAAGTCGGAATATGTATCAGCGCTTGTTTTTACATCGCAAAAATCCAAGGTCAGCACATTGTCGTCAGTCGGCATAATTTTCTGCGACGTTGCCGGAATAACCGTTGTGTAGTCCGTCGTTACCGGCAGCGCATAGCCGCTCTGCTTTTTGTCGAACACGTATAGCAACAAACTTCCGGCAGGAGGCAACTCATAGTTGATGTCAATCCGATTGTCGCTGACGGTTTCGGGGTAATCAGCCACATCTCCTGTAAGCGTATTTAACACCACCGCGTCCTTTCCATCCAATGACACCGCGCCTTTTGCCGCATCCGTCAGGCTGGAATTGGCGAGGAACAGCAACTGTCCGTCTTTCATTTTGCGACGATGATGAAATAAATCTTTAGGTATATTGTTGAATGTAATTTCATCGGATTGAAACAGATGTAACGGAGTTTCACTCCCCCAGTTCATATTGACTACAATGTCTTTGTCGAAAAATTCTCTTATTTCCATATTAGGCGCTCCATCCACAAAAAGAGGACGTGAATAGGCGATAACTTCGCCGCCTTTTGCAACATATTCTTTCAGCAAGGCAAACGTAGGCGCATCCAAATTTTCCGTTAGGGGCGGAATCACGACTTTGGAATAGGCGCGTTTTCCCACCACAAATTTTTTGTCGTTGATACGTCCATGCGTTTTTAAAATATTTTCGGACGCGATGTCATATTCCACCTGATTTTTTTCAAGATGCGTTACAAACCGCTGAAATTCTTCGCCAATTTGCATATACTGCTGATGGCTGCGACGATAAGCAAAGTACAACCATACGGAAGTAGTCGGCTCTAAGACCAAAATATTGTTCTGTTGCTCGCCAGCCGAAAGCGCCAACGAAAGACGAGCAAAATGTCCGTTCAGTAATTTATAATACGCCCACCACGGCGAATGTTCCGAGAAAGTAGGCGGATAATCGTTTTTCCGTGCGCCTGCAATGCTCAGATCCGCCAAGTGTTGATTCATGAAATTGATACCCAAAGCATATTCCCAATCGCCCAAGCGTTTGAAATCTTTGAACGTTTCGTCCCATCCGCCGCCGCCATACGTTTCGCTCAGCGTCCGCCGGTAACCCATTTGGTTTGCCACGCTGCGCACTTCCTTCACTGAACGGATATTTCCGAACTGCGCATTTGTATTGACGTCATCGAAAATATTAAATAGCATATCAATCGCCGGCATCTGATGCCATGCGTACATCGCCATATTGTCTGGACTACAATATACCGAAGGCCAATCATGTTCCCAATAATGCCCTGTAAATATCAAATTGTTTTCTTCGCAATAGTCATGGCAAGGTTTTGCCCAACGTTCAATAAACAAATCCAGCAAAACGGACTGATAGTTATGACGCACCTGTTGCCATTCGCCGACTTCTTCAAACAACGACGGCAAACAGCCTTTAAGGTCGTAGCCCCACCGCGCCTTGAACGCATCGAACAAGTCGGGCGTCCACCTGATTCCACCCGACGGCGCTATCGAAGGCTCGTCGGTAAACCAGCCCGGCACTGTTTTCCCGAACTCTTCGCCGAAGCGGCTTTTGTAACCGTCCATCGTGATTTCAATAAATTTCTGCGTAACGCCCGAATGTAACAAATCGACATACGAATAACCGCCGTACCACGGCGATTTGCCATAATATCCTTTTCGGAAGCCGTAATATTCGCCTTTCGTGCCTACTTCGTTCGCCATATCCGCCGTGATGTCGCGAAACGCATCGTTTTCTTTTTTCAGGCAAAGAAACAGCGCCGGAAGCGTGTCGGGAAACGTGTCGTACTTTTCGAGCCGCAAACTGTTTCCTTGGTTATAACTTTCCGGCATCTGCGCCGGTACATGACCTCCCGCAAATCCGCTCGGATAGGAATTTTCATCATATATCCACACATTCATGTCCAATTTTTTACCTGTTTCAATCGTATGGCGGTATAAGTCATACCATTCGTCCGACAGATATTCCGTAATCAACCCCGGTCGCGGATGAATAAACACGCCGCCAAAGCCGTTATTTTTAAACCCCTGCATTGAACTGTCAATAAGAGATTTTGTAACTTTTGTATTCCACACATATAACGGCGCTGTGCCGTATTCCTTAGACGGCGCAGCAAACTGCGCCGACAACGCATTGAAATCATCAATCGGTTGCGGTTGCTCCGTCTTACCACACGACGCCATACCTAACACAATGAACAGGCTAACAAAAAAGAGTTGAAGAAGTTTCATATATCACTATTTAAATTTTTAAAGCTAAATCCAATTGTCCGACAAAGTTAGTGATTTTAATTCACTATTGTCCGCTAAAACCAAAAAACGGTCATAATATAGTTATTATTATCTGAGAATCAGTGGTCATTGTTTTTATTTTCAAAAGCAAGCCCCCATGTTTTCGGGGAATAACGAATTTTGATATTCCATTTTTTGGTCATTTATAACTTGCCCCCAACTGCCTTCGGGGTCTTCAAGAAAGCGATAAATGTTGATGTAACTCATCAGTTGCCGCCTGATTACGGACACCATATTTGAATATGCCCACTTACGCTTTACCCTGCTTTTTACGAGCATTAGCAACAG
>JAITPN010000068.1 GCA_031289415.1 Prevotellaceae bacterium
GAAAACAAAAATTTTGCAATTTATTTTTCGCCTCTTTTTTCCGCACAATTTTTACCTCGCCGCCGCGTGAAGCAGAGTTGCTAAGGATTGACTAATTAATCCCTGTCGAGATTGATGGCAAGTGCTTTTTTCACAGCCAACGCCTAACGGCGCACAAAAAAAGGCGATACAAAAGTACCGCCTTTTTAGGATTAATTATTTTTATTATGAATTATGGATACCATTCACCGCCACAGTTGTTGTAGCTATTATTACCATTATCGGTAACGCTGCCGGTGGACATATTTAATACGGCATATCCGTTTAGAATATCGGTAAACGAACTATTAGTAACCGAACCGGTAGAACTATCTACAAACACTACGCCATTCTGAGCCTGACTATCATTAACAGGACTAACTCCGATAAAAGTAGAGTTAGACACATTAACCGTGCTGCTACCAATGGCGTGGATACCATTTTTATTGTATCTTTTGAAAGTAGAATTTGTAACTGTCAATACACTGCTACCGTATGTTGTAACGGCACGTCCGAACTGAGCGCCACTTTGCCCACCTGCATTGACAATGCCGTCAAATGTAACATTGTCGAGCGTAAGCGTACCGGCAGTAATGGTGATTCCATCAACTTCCTGCCCGGCTGGCGTCTGGTCTGTAGTTACTGTAATATTTTTCAGCGTAACCTCTCCGCCGGTAATGTAAAGCGCAGGATTTTTGCCTTGAGTATTCGGAGTTGATGATTGCGTAGCAGGCAAAACGGCTGAAATCTTTGTGTCGGCAGTTCCAACAAGCGTAATATCCTTGCTTATGGTAATTCCTGTACCTATATCATAGGTTCCCGCAGCCAATGCCAATGTACCTCCTGCCGGAACGCTTGTTATAGCCGTAGCTAATGCACCCGGCGTGGTAGGTATGGGAGTAGGATCAGCGTCAGGATAATAAATCGTTGTTGTTCCAAGAGAAACAGCCGTCCAATCGGTAGGAAGATTTACAGTATATGAATTTAAATCAGTATGGTCTGCCCATACTTTAGTCGCTTCGTCAAAAGAGCTTGTTCCATCGCTGAAATCAAATGTAGCGCCTGCACCGTCAATGTTTACGCCGCCCCAACCATTGCCGCTGGTGTGCAATTCGGTGGCGGTTACATTCGAACCCATAATAACAACTCCGGCTTGCTTGAAGTTCCGAACCGTTACATTATCTAATGTTGTTAGTCCTGTTCCTGGAACCTCATAGATAGTTAATCCGTTCAATTTTGTTGTCGACGGCAAGTTGGTCGGTTTTTCTATGATCAGGTTCTTGATGGTAACCTCCTCGCTATGCGATACCAGTACATTGCTCGTCGCGCTGGGGGCGGTTAACGTCGAATAGCCGCTTAGAATATGACCATTTCCATCAAATGTATAACCTTTATATGCGGCGGCGTCATTATTACCACCGATAGCAAATGCCCTGACACCAGAAGTGGATCTTTGCGCATTTTTAATGTCTGCCGTCAAAACCACACCATGATTAGTTGTTGCGTTAGAGGTAAGCACTGTATGCAATTCATCGGCAGTGGCTACGCGCCAGAAATATTTGGTGTCCGCTTGTCCTGCGATTGTGGTAGCATTTCCTAAATCTGCCGTAACGGTGATGTCGCTTCCTACCACGGTAAGTGTATTTACCGTACCATAAATATCTACATTCCCTTTATTTACCGTAAGTGCGTCAATAACGGCATCTTTGGCTATGACGAGCGTATTTGAAGCGGTTGAGACTTCCAATGTAGTCACATCATCATATACCGTAACCGTAGCTTCCGGCAATGCAATGGTCAAATTATCGTAATTCCGTTTTGCTTCGGGGTTTCCGATAAATACCGTTCCGGAGTATGGAGCTCCTGTATTTTCATCTGCGATTGTTATATCATCCGCATCGTCGGTTAATATAAAAGTAACGGATTCGGCAACGCCCACGTATGACGTAGGAATCGTTACTGTGCCGCTTGTCTTATCAATAATAATTGTTTTATTCGGACCTACGCCCACAGCCACCGTTTCGCTGTCGAACTCATCATCTATCGACACGGTGTAGGTAAAGTTTTTGGTGAAGAAATTACCGATAATGGTAGTCAATTTATTTTCTACAATCGGGATATTCGATATTTCGCGTGTCGCGCCTATTCGTGAAGATCCCGTAGCATCGCTATATAGGTCCACATTGAAAGCCACGGTTTGTTGCGCCACGTTGGGGTCGGTGGCAAAGATATAATCAAAACCAAGTATCAAGGCTTGCTCATACGTGGTATCTTTTACCGTAGCGTCTTCAATCGTAATGGCGGCATTCAGAAATGCGGTTGCCACATTAGTTCTTATAGTACCGTCAGCTTCGCCGGTGAGTGCATTGAATTTTGACGGAAGACTAATGGGAGAACTAGAACCGGCAGCTGCCGTATAGGTTATTTTTGCGCTTTTGATGTTGTCGGTAACCGATAAATAGCCGTCGGGCGTGTCGGTAGCTATCAAGCGGTATTTACCAAACGGACGTGTAAGGGTTACGTTGCCGATTTGCGTGGTGGCAGTGAGATCCACATTCTCTACTTTTTGGTAAAAAGCATCGCGCGCGTCGTTGGATATGCCATACGCGCCTTTTATTTCAATCGCAGTAAGTCCGGGATACAACGCAGGGTCGCTCTTAATATCGTCAGCCGATTCACCGCCGTTTGTTTTGTAATACTTGTCGGCAGTGGCGGCAGCAGCCTCCGTAGTCCCTTCATCTACAAAGTCAGCCCAGAATACGAAATCGTATTGCATAGCCAACAAGCGGGCAGAGAAGGTAACTTTGCTGTCCCTAAAATTGTCCGGAACAATTTTGTACCCGCGATATGCCAACCGCGGCGTAGTTTCTTTTGTCCACACTTCCAGAATGTAGCGAAGGTCATAAGTGCCTTCGTCCACATTCGTAGCTCCTCCGTTGTGGGAGGCATAGGTTTTAATACTTTGAGGGATAGCTGTGCTAACGGTGAAATCCACCAATCCCTCGTTCAATCCTGTAGCCACAGTATCTTCGCGGCTGCAGGAGAACATCAAGGCGATTACTCCAAGTAATGCGCCGATTTTTAAGAATGTTTGTCTCATATAAAATGTATTTTAAAAATTATTACTATTTTTTTACGCAACGGATGTACAATCCATCTCCCGGATACCATTCCCAGTTAGGAATGTCAAATATTCCACTACTGTTAAAAGCAAATGAGTATGGGAAGTTATCAGATGCCCAGAATCCTGATGTTCTGCCTCCATCACCTTTAGCACCATTGGCAGTGGATATTGCATATCCATCAACCTTAGCATCATCTCTAATGTATCCGGCAACCGGAGAAATCATTGTATCGTCGCCATTATCCCCTCCTAAAAAAACAACTTTCTGTTGCATATCAAATATACCACTCATATCTCCTGTCCACCCGAATTCTTCTGTATCAACTGATAAAGAATGATTGGTAATTTTGTCAACAAATGCTTTGGCATACTCTGGTACATTATTAACTGTTACATCTTTATAGCTTATACAAGTCGCAGCTTTTTTACCATTCGTACCTATAGGATGTCTATTATAAAGTATTTCAAATTCAGCATAGGTAGGCAAACGCCATCCCGAAGGGCAGAGTGCATCGGCGTCTTGCCATGTGGAAGCACCGCCGCCTATCCAAGTCTCATCCCATGTGCTGCCGTCAATAGCATGAAAAACATTGTTGGGATAAGGATAATTTTGACGAGTATAATTGAAATCACAAGGTTTATCAATCGTCCATGGTACATTACGATTCCATTGGTAAATATAACCCGGATCAAAAGGCGAAGCAACAAATTTGCCCGGTTCTCCTAAGTTGCGGGTTGCCCAAATGATGCCGCCAATGACTATGCCCGGGTCGGTAGTTTCGGAAAATCCGTCTTGCGGAAAATAATAAGTTTGAGCTTTAGGCACATCGGTAGCATATATCCAGCCTGCAGGACGAAGTACGTTCACAGTAGGATTAAAGTCGGCAAAATGATCTACCCATACTTTAGTAGCTTCGGCAAAGGTGCTTGTTCCGTCGCTGAAATCAAATATTGCGCCTACCTTATCTACGTTTACGCCGCCCCAACCGTTGCCGCTGGTGTGCAGGTTTGTGGCGGTTACTTCCGAACCGTTAATGACAATGCCGGCTTGTTTGAAATTCTGCGCCGTTATGTTTTCTAATGTTACTCCGGTACTTTGATGGATGGTTAATCCGTTCAATTTTGTAGCATCCGGCAAGTTCGACGGTTTTTCTACCGTCAGGTTTTTTATCGTAACGCCATTACTATGCGATACCAGCACATTGCCCGAATTGCTGCCTTGCGTTTGGTATCCGCTCAGGGTATGTCCATTTCCGTCAAACAGGTATCCGGTATAGGCGGCGGGGTCGCTTTCGCCAATCGCAAATGCCCTAATGGAAGAAGTGGATATTTGCGCATTTTTAATATCTGCCGTCAAAATTACGCCATCGTTGTATGCCGCATCATATTCCAGTACAGCGGTCAGCTGCGCTTCGGTAGCCGCTCTCCATAAGAATTTAGTGTCGGTTCCCGCGTCGGCGATAGTTCCGGTAACGCTTTCCCAATTTGCCGTAATCGTGTCGTGGCTTGAATTGGCGTCAACGGTCAAATCGCCTACCGTACCATAAATATACACATTTCCGCCTTTTAGAATAAGACGTCCGATAGTGGTTTTTTCAGGAATAGTCAGGGTTGTTTTGGCTGTTTTGGCGTCTAATGTGGTTACATTGTCGTACACCGTTACAGAAGCGCCGGGAAGAATGATTGTTAATTCATCGTAGCTCTTTTTTGCATCGGGATTTCCGATATATACTTTGCCTTCGTAAGGGATAATACTATTTTCATCTATAATAGTAATAGCCTCCGTCACATTTCCGGTTAAGATAAATGTAACCGATTCGGCAGTTTCACCGGCAGGGATTTTAAGAATAGCCGTAGCGCTTGTCAAGGTAGCCGGATCAATAATAATTGTTTTGTGCGGACCTACGCCAACGGCAGTCGAACCGCCCTCGAAAATATCGTCCAATTTAGCGGTATATGAGAAATTGTTTGTGAAAAAGTTGCCGATAATTGTGGTCAATTTGTTTCTCACAATCGGGATATTCGATATTTCTTTCCTATTCCCTACCTGCGTAGAGGCAGTTTCGTCGCTGAAAACATCAATATCGAATGCCACCGTTTGGGTGGGGTTTGCGGGAATGGGATCGTAAGCGAAGATATAATCGAACCCAAGCACCAAGGCATTATTATAAGTTTTGCCTCCTGCCACAATCGGTTCGGCTGCGCCTACCACAGTGCGATATTCGTCAGGCACATAAGTTCTTGCCGTGCTACCGTCAATTTCGCCGGTTAGTGCATTGAATTTGCTCGGAAGACTAATGGTAACGCCCGATTCATACGCTGCCGTATATTTTATTTTTGTGCTTTTGGCGTTTGCCGACAGAAAACCATCGGGCACATCGGTGGCAATGACGCGGTATTTTCCGAATGGGCGTTTCAGAACGACATTGTCTATCCGGTTTGCAGTTCTCAAATCAACGTCTTTTACGGCATAGAAAGCGTCGCGGGCGTCGTTGGAAATGTCATACGCCTTTACGTCTGTTTTTATTGCGATAGCCAGAAGTCCTATCGTGCCTGTGAGCGATTCATTCTTCGCGTTAGGGTCAACAATACCGGTATTCGTCGTATAATACAGGTCTGCGCCATGCGCAGAAGTTTCTGTAGTTCCATTGGCTACAAAGTCCGCCCAAAATACAAAATCGTACTCCCATGACAGCAAGCGGGCAGTGAAAGTAACGCTGGTTGTAGCAAAATTGTCCGAAACAATTTTGTACCCGCGATATGCCAACCGCGGCGTGGCTTCTTTTGTCCACACTTCCAAAATGTAGCGAAGGTCATAATCTCCTGCCTTCACATTTGTAGCGCCGCCGTTGTCCGACGCATAGGTCTTAATACTTTGAGGAATGGTTGTGCTCACGGTGAAATCCACCCATTCTCCCTCGTTCGCTCCCTGTACTACCACCTCTTCGCGGCTGCAGGATAACATCAAAGCAATTACTGTAAGTAATGCGCCGAATTTTAATACTGTTGTTCTCATATAAATTTATTTTCTGAAGTTATTACTATGTTATTTTGTTCCTCTTACGCAACGTACATGATGCCCGTATGCCGGAAGTCTATCAGGCCAATCTGGGTCGTCCAATTTCCGATTATGATAAAAGAAAAATACCCTTTTAGCGTCGTCCGACACCCAAAAGGCGGCATGTCTTGATCCGTCACCTTCAGTACCGGAAGCGCCTATCTCATACCCACGCACATCGCCGACAGGGGAAATCCATCCTGCGCACGGCAAAATCATTTTATTTCCGCCGCTTGATTCTACTAAAGCGGCTTTCTGAATCATACCTATTACGCCGACCTTATAGTCGAACTCGTCGGTATTTACCCATATAACCGGCTGTGTGGTCATTTTGTCAACAGACGCTTGGGCATAGGCAGGCAATTTAACAATAGTACCTGCATCGTGGGCTGTCAAAGCAGGATATTCCATACCGAATGGCGTGTAGGGATTAGGAAATCCCTCAAAGAGTTTTACAATCTCAGCATACACAGGGATACGCCACCCCGGCGGGCAAGGGTCTTTTTCGGCTGCCCATTGGGTAGCGCCGTTGCCGTCCCATGCCGGATTCCATGCCCTGTTTACGCCTACCGAAAGGATAGCGTTGGCAGGCTTGATATAGCCGGAAATGTGAATTTCGGGGTCTAAAGGTATCTTAATCTCCCACGGTACGTTGCTGTTCCATTGATACAAATAACCGCCGTCAAAGGGCGTAGCGGCAAATTTGCCCGGCGTACCTACATTGCGGGTAGCCCACGTGACGCCGTTAATTTCAACGCCGGCGTCGGTAACCGCAGCCATGTCGTCGCCATCGAGGTCGAATGAACCGTCGAACGGATTGTGCATAAGAATACTGTATAAGCCGGTGTTGGTATAGAAATTGCCGATAATGGTCGTCAGTTTGTTTGCTTCAATAGGCACGTTAGAGATTTCTCTTTCGGATATTTTAACGGTGGCAGCATCGTCGCTGTAAACGCTTACATTGAAAGAAAGCGTAGGTTGCGACGGTGCGGCAAAAATATAATCTACCGCCAATATTTGTGCGTCGGAATACGTGATGCCGTTCACGACAACGTCTTCCGGCGTTACGCCGGACAATAGCGCCGACGAAAGGTCGATGGCTACGGCGGCAGCGGTGTTCACTACGCCTGTCAATGCGTTGAATCCTGCGGGAAAAGTAGCTGCGCCTGTATATTGAATTTTTGATTTTTTTGCATGTATCGCAGAGCCGCCGGTTACGTCGGTAGAAATCAGACGGAACTTGCCGAACGGACGTTTCAGCGTGATCGTGTTTTCACGGACGGTGGCGGCGCTCAGGTTAACCGCTGCTACTGCATAAAATGCGTCGCGGGCTTCGTCCGACACTTCATACGCAGGCGCGCCTGCGCCTTGCCGGAGTTGAATGTCCGTAAGCCCCTTGTCGCAAGTGGGGTCATTCTTGATGTCGTCGTCTGATTTGCCGTCATTGGTTTTATAATAAAGGTCGGCAGTAGTTCCGTTATCTACAAAGTCCGCCCAGAATACAAAATCATACTCCATTGCCAACAAATTGGCGGTGAAAGTAACGCTGGCTGTAGCAAAATTTTCCGGTACAATTTGGTAATCGCGGTATGCCAAACGACCATCTTTTGTCCATACTTCCAAAATGTAGCGAAGGTCATAACTATTTTCGTCCACATTTTTAGCTCCGCCCTCGTGTGAAGCATAGGCATAGGTATTAATACCTTGAGGAATAGCCGTAGTAAAAGAGAAATTTACCAATCCCTCATTTTCTTGTTTTGCGCTGAAATCATCTTTCGAGCACGAAACCGAGAGAATCAACACGGTAGCTAATAGCCAATAAATTTGTTTCATCATCATCTGTTTGTATAAAGTTAAACCTCTATTCGTTGTTAATAATTTATTTTAATTCGTAATTCTTTTTCTTATATATTTACTATAATTTCGTCGTCGTCAAATCCGTCTTCAATCCCCACATGTCCGTCATCCATATCTTTCGTAAGAAATTCTGCCCTGATGATTGTCAGTTTATTTCTTTCCAAGTTTATCCGCAATCCGTATATCGTATTGATGTGTGCATTTTCAGCCGAGAAAACTTCAAAATCGACCAATAAAAAGGCATTGTCTTCTACAAACACAAAATCGGAGGCAATGACGGCTTCCTGTTCGGGAATGATTTCTACAATGTCGTAGGAATACCGGACGCCTCCCTGCAAATTGTCGGGCGCATTCAGGTACGCATTGTATCCCAGCGGGAAAAACAGGTTGTACGCCAGCGTCGTGCTGCTCGGCTGAATCGAAGCATACGACAGCGTTTGATGATACGTGATGTATTCCTTGATGTCGGTCGTAATGATTTGGTATATCGCAAAAGGACGTTTGACGCTCAGCACCGCTTGATACTGTATGAACCGCTGCCCGCTGTAGGGCGTTAAATCCATGTTGGTTTTTGCCGTAAAAGCGTCTTTCGTCGTGTTGTAGCCTTGATAGCCGCCGGATTGCGGAAGAATGGATATGCGTTGCAAATCGTCCGTATTGTAGTATTTATCGGTAACGCTGCCTTTCTCCACAAAGTCCATCCATGCGATGAGCCGGTATTTCTTTATGGTAAGTTTTACGGTATCTTTGATGTGGTAAATGCCGTTGGATATAATGTTGCTTTCGGTTTTTACGATGCGTTGCACACGGCTGCCGAGTCCGTCGGTGCGTGATTCGTCCGCATTGTAAATGTCCACTATGTAGCGGACGTCGTAGTCGCCTGCCAACATTGACGCGTAGGTTTGGAAAATGGTGTCGGAGGAAATCTGCATGTCAATATCAATGTCGATGCTTATATCCACCAAATAAGGATTTACCGGCGGGTCTTCCGGAAATTCATGCACCAGCTTACACCCGGCGAAAGCCAATGAAATGATAAATAAGCAGCTATATGTCAATATTCTATTTCTCATCGTTTCAAACCTATGTTATAGGACAGTGTAATCCCTGCCCGTGTGATTCCCCAATAGCCTTTCGCCTCGGAGGCATATTTTGCGCCGTTGTTTACGTTGTAGAACGTATCGTAATCGAGCCGCGCATAGCCCGCCCCTACCGTAAATTCCAGATGCCAGCGTTTGCATATAGGCAACGCATAGCCGTAGCTCACTCCCGCGCCCCAGAGCGGCGTATCGCCGTCCCTGTCCTGATAGCGGTCGTAGTCGTTGAGCGACAGGTTGTAGTAAGCGGCATGGGCATGCAAGCCGAAGAAATGACCGCTCATTTGCGCGCCTGTCCACCAGCGGAACTCCGGCTGTATGCTCAACGTGCGTATCAGCCAGTCGCGCTTCATCGTATAAGGCGAAAAAGTTACCGGCACATCAATGGAAAAATGCCTGCCGATGGGATATTCTATGCCGAGGTTGCTGACGCCTGCCGCCAAATAAAGCAGGTTGGTTTTCACTTTCATAAACCGGCGCGGCGCAGCAAGTAGCGTTTCCACCGGTTCGCCGTATGTGATTTCGGGCGTTGCCAATGTAAGCGTACTATTTAATCGTGGAGAGTTCGTAATATACGGAATGGAGTATTTCGAATCCGAGCTTGTTTTCCGCCGGATAATAAGTTGCAGCGTAGTCCTTCGTTGTGCCGGCAGGATGTGCCGAAGCAAGTATGTCCAAGTTTTGCCGCCGTCTAAGAGTTTGATTAATATTTCTTTGTCGTCGTACCGCAAGGCGTTGTTAATAATTTTCAGCACTTGTTCACGGTGGGGGACATTTTTGTCTGCCGTTACGCTTCTTTTGAAATCCGCCCAGTCTTCGCCGCCGATTTTTACGTTCAACGGTGTTTGCCGCAGGAATGGAAAGGTGAGAAACAGGTAATTGCGCACCGATTCGGCACGGGCTGCCGACAGATTCCGGTTTGTGGGTTCAGCCGTTCCGTCTATGGAGGTGTAAGCCGTAATGTCAATAGATTGAATAGAATGAACCCGATGGTAATAATATATAATGGAATCCAGCGTGCGGGTGATTTGCGCATTGCTTCCCGAATTGAAATCTATTTGACGTGCGTTTACATCGAACCGGAACACATGGGTAATTATATCTGTTTCTTTGAGGGATACATCTTTCTGAGCATGTAAACCAATAGAATAGCTGCTCAATAGTAAAAATATAGCTAACTTATTGATTCCCATGTAATTGGGGGGGGTAAATATAAAACAATATTATTCAAATAATTCAAATTTACAAATTTGGGGCTACAAAAATACTACATTTGTTTCAAAATAACAAAAAAATTTGACATTTTTTTATAAAAAATGGTGATATTTTTTTATAAAAAACAAATACCCAATAGTCTACCCAATATATATTGTGTAAAAATGAATACCCATTTTCGTTATTTTAAAAAAAACATAAAAAAAATTAGCCATAGTGTATACGTTATTTCAAATTTATTTGTACATTTGCACCGAACTTGTAAATAACAATATTCTCATGAATGTGAAAAATCTTGTTATTGCCGTTTTTTTTGATTACCAACTTGTTCTTATTGAATAGAGAAGCTACATACATTTTAACATATAATAAATATAATATATGAAAAAAACATTGCAAAAAGGATTATTATTCCTTTTAACCGCAGGAGGCTTATGGACGGTTTCCTGCATGGACGACAAACTTGATTTGGACAACGTATCGCTCACGATGCGGGCAGAAGGCACGTATGCCATACCGTTGATCTACAGTAAAATCACCATACGTGATTTAATTGGAAAATACGGTGGCGACACCACGGGCGTCGCGGTGCTGGATAGTACTACAGGCGTGCACCCGGGCTTGATTGCCTTGTTTTATGAAAACGAATCGTCCTATGCGATGAGGGACTTCAACCAAGGGTTCTATGATGCGGACTTAAGACTTAATGATTTGGATATCCAAATTCCGCAAACGGGTTTTCATATAGAGGGGCTTACGCTGACGGGCAATATAAATCTGAACAGCAGTGTGCCGCTTCAATCCCCTGATGACTCACACTACATTGACCATGTGGATTTTAAACAATTATCCGGAACAATCGAACTTGACACGGACGGCGGTGACATTGAGCTGGATAGCATTCGTATCGGTGGAAAAGAAATTAAAATTGTGGATAATCAGTTTTCAGCCGACGAACTTACGTTGTATGAAGGCGGCACGTTCACGCTGGTATACGATTACAATGGCGGAGAGGTGAATGTAGATTACGTGAACATCAAAATTAGCTCAACCGCTTTTGTCGCATGGGGTTGGTTTGATTATACCTTTAGGTCTGAGGATACAAAATCCGACTCTGTGAATGCCGACCTCAAAAAATTTCTGGGCGAAAACAGTTTTGATGTCTATGATCCGCAATTTGAATTTTCAGTATCCAACTACAATGTCGGCGTTCCGTTAATACTGAATCTGCAAAATATAAATGATTTGCAGTTCAACGGAGGAGACGGTCATCCGTTTACGCTCATTAGTCCGTCGGAAATCAACACCACGTCCACCATATCCGGTTTGTGCCTAAATCGCGACAGTAGCGAAACGATGAATTTTGACCGGACTAAATATTCTAGCTTAATAACCAGTGAATTGAAAACTGTATCAACCAAATATGATTTCTATTCCAAACCCATTGACGTGGAAAACCCTGAAGAGCGCGGCGATATGCAGTTCATTGCGTCCGACGGTTCGCTCGATGTAAAAATAAAAGCGATAGTGCCGTTGTGGATAAACAAACGGTATTTTTCATACACCGACACCGTGCAACTCAACGTCGAACAAGCTGAAGACAACGAAAAGATTGTCATTGACGATAACGCCACAATAACGTTGAGGTTCAGTTATAAAAGCCACCTGCCGTTCGACATGAACATACGAATGAGTTTACTCGATAAAAACAACGTACCTATAACCATAGGCGGGCAGGCACATAAAGAGCCTTCCGCAAGTTTCAAAGGAGGCAAGCTCGGACCCGACACGGTTTACGATGCCGACGGCGAATCGAAAATAGTGACGGAAGCTACCGACGGCGAGTTGGATATAACGCTCACCCATCAGGAATACAAAGATCTCCAGCAAGCAAGCAGCATGTTGTTGACATTTTATTCCGACGGAGAACCGGTGGTGCTGCAAATGCGGACGTCCGACTATCTGGAAGTGAGAACAGGCGCGATCATCACAGGCGGCGTAATAATAAAACAATAAGGAGGACACAGAGATGAAACTAAAATATATCACATTGGCAGTAGTTCTTGCTGCGGCAACGATAGGCGGACACAACCTTTTTGCACAACAGGCAAACACGGTGTATTTCATGGAAGGCGTTTCGGGACGAAACATATACAACCCCGCCTTTCAAGCGCCGTACGATTTCTATCTCGACCTTCCAGTAATGTCGAACCTTAGGATAAGTGGCGTGAATAATTCCCTTACCCTCAACGATATTTTCTTCCATAAAGAAATTAACGGCAGGGACAGCACCATCACGTTTTTGCACCCGGATGCGGGCAGCAAACGGCAAGACTTTTTCAATGCGTTGCACAAATCAAACCGGACATACTTTAATGCTACGCTTGACATCTTGGGTTTCGGATTCCGCGTAAACAGACATTATTTTACATTCGACGTGTCGGTGAAAGCCGATGTCAATGCGTTTATGCCGAAAGAATTTTTCAACATTCTGTTGAATGGCACGGGCACGTCAGGCTCATTTGATTTGCATACATTAAGCGTGGATGCGTCTGCGTATGTCGAAGCGGCATTGGGCTATTCGCTCAAAGTCAACGACAAATTGACCGTCGGCGGTAAATTGAAATATTTGGTGGGAATAGCCAATGTCAACCTCAAATTAAACAGCCTGAACCTTTCAACAAGCCTGAACAAATGGGTGCTGACAGGCGATGGTACATTCAATGCCTCTTCACCGGGTTTAACTCCCCAAGCACTCTTCATAGATGATCCCAGTGATCCATCAAAACAACTTCTTGATTTTGGCGCAATCGGAGATGCGTTTGATTCCAATAATTTCTTGAGTGAATTACCCAATTCATTGTCTAATTTCGGTTTAGGTGTGGACTTGGGTGCAACATATCAACTATTGCCCGCATTACAATTATCGGCGGCTGTAACCGACGTCGGCTTTATCCGATGGAGTAACAACAACGTCAACGTGAGCGCAACCGAAGAATATACGTTCGACGGTACGGAATACAAATTGGGCGAAACCAGCAGTGACATATTTGATAAAATTGGTGAAGAATTTGAAGAATTTTCCAATATATTTACCAACGACAATCCCCGCGGCGCAGACGGAAAAGGCTACACCACGCTGTTGTCAACCCGCCTGAATGTCGGCGTGGAATATAGCATATTGAACAACAAAATCGCCTTTGGCGTATTGTCGTCCACGCTTTTCATTAACAAAACGCTGTTTCCCGAACTGACGGCTTCGGTTAATTTCCGCCCGTGCCGTTGGGTTCAACCGTCGGTTAGCTATTCCATACTCGACTCGAAATTCAGCAGCATAGGCGCGGGATTGCAATTCAAATTAGGCGCAGTCAATGTATATGTAGCCTTAGATAAAATTCCCATCGGAAACAACTCTCTTGCCAGCATGGGAGGGATTCCGATTCCGACACGCCTTACCTCAACAAACTTGCATACAGGCTTAACTGTGGTAATCGGCGACAAACGGAAAAAGAAATATAAAGACGACGACCACGACGGCGTACTTAACTACATGGACAGATGCCCCAATACGCCGAAAGACGTGATGGTTAATGAATTTGGCTGCGAAATTGACAGCGACGGCGACGGCGTAGCAGACTATTTAGACCAATGCCCGAATACGCCTGCCGAAGCGTTTGCTACCATTGAAGTAAACGGATGTCCGAGAGACAGCGACGGCGACGGCGTGCCCGACTATTTGGATAAATGTCCGAACACACCTGTCGAAGCGTATGCCGCCATTGATACCGCAGGCTGTTCGAAAGACAGCGACGGCGACGGCGTACCCGACTACTTGGATAAATGCCCGAACACACCTGTCGAAGCGTATGCCACCATTGATACCGCAGGCTGTTCGAAAGATAGCGACGGCGACGGCGTACCCGACTATTTGGACAAATGCCCGAACACGCCGGTGGAAGCATTCGCCGCCATTGATACCGCAGGATGCGTGAAAGACAGCGACGGCGACGGCGTACCCGACTTCTTAGACAGATGTCCGAATACCCCTGCGGAAGCAATAGGCGCTGTCAATTCGGACGGATGCGTGAAAGACAGCGACGGTGACGGCGTGCCCGACTTCTTAGACAAATGTCCGAATACACCCAAAACAGAGTTTGCCAATATTGATACCGCAGGATGCCCGAAAGCAAAGCCCATAGTAGTGGCAGAGCCTGAACCCGAACCTGTGGCAGCGCCCATATTGAAACAGGAAGAAAAGAAAGTATTTGAACGAGCCATGCACGGCATTCAGTTTGCCAGTGGAAAGGACGTGATTAATCCGACTTCCTACCCGATTTTGGACGCTATTGTACTGATTATGGAAGAAAATCCGACGTACTTCCTGACCATCCACGGACATACGGACAACGTGGGCAAACCCGAATCCAACCGTGTATTATCGGAAAAACGCGCCAAAGCTGTCAAAAATTATCTGATAGATAAAGGCGTTGAATTTGTGCGTGTATCTACGCAAGGTTTCGGCGATTCCAAACCTTTGGTGAGCAACAACACCAAAGCCAACCAAGCCAAAAACCGCCGCGTAGAATTTATAATACGGTATGAAAAAATGGTAGAAATAGAGTAAGGGGGCGTGATCGCATTATACCGGTTATCATGTATTTGCTATAAACATGCAATCCTTGTCGGGATATTTTTGTTACTAAAATACCTTGCAATTTTTAAATAACAGAATTATTATAAATAAGTAATAATAAAGTTATAAATTTATTATTCAATTGTTGTAATATGGCGTAAATTTTTGATATAAAATTGTATATGTATTTATATTTTGGACGTTGAGGTGGGGGCTGATGGGAAGCGCCTACGGAGGTGGGGGCAACTTCACTCGTCGTTGCACATCGCGTGTTAGGGTGCTAAAATAGCAAACATTGGAAAATTCGCGCACATTCGCTACCTTTGCCGTTCACTATTTATTGTATTATGAAACATTTTCTCTTAGCTGTTTTTTCATTGATGGCGCTCAATCTCTCGGCGCAGCACGACATTCAAGTACGGCAAATCAAAGCGTCGCCGTTAATTCCTGTGTATTTGCCGGTGATTATCGACAGTACGAATGTCGAAAAAAAGAAGTTCGAAGAAAAAGAACTTTTGAAAACCGCCGTCAATTTCAAAGACGCTTCGCCTGCTTTTGCTTACTTTGACGCCGATACGGCAGGCGTAGTCGAGTTGTCGTTTGCCGACGCCGGAAACCTAACGGCAACGCGCAACAACAAAGCGTTGCAGGTATTGTCGTTCGACATTGACGCCGACCGTTACTGCAAAGCCACGCTGTCGGTAACGTCCACCGATATGTTGGAAATTTATGTCAATCGCCAATTGGAAAAAACGAAAGATACACACGAAGACAGTCTGTCGAAGTCCAAAGCCATATCCATTGATTTGACTTTAGAGCCTCGTCGTTACGAAGTGGTCATCAAACGTTTGGTTGGCGAAAAAAACGCGAGCGAATCGAAGCTGAAAGCCGTTGTTGTGTCTGCTGCGGATGATTCGGCGGCGCAAATCACCGTGTCGGTCGATGCACAGCGGCGAATGACTATCTACGATGTGTTGGAGGGCAACCGTTTGTCGGGCAATGCAGGCATTTCGCCCAGCGGAAAATATTTTATCTGCGGAAATACCACTACATTTCCGGACGGAAAACGAACGTCGAATCTGGAACTGCGGGAAACCGCTTCAAACAAAACAGCGTATCGTTTTCCGCCGGAAATTGCACCACGATGGATGCGTGGAAAAGATTATCTCATTTACACACGGCAAGGCTTGACTCAAAAAGACATTTATCAATTGGACGCCAAAACATTAAAAGAAGAAATCATTGCCGAAGACATTGCGGTGAATGGTTTTTCGCTATCGCCCGACAACCGTTTTCTCTGCTTTACCAAGAGTGAAGAAATCCCTGCCGACAAAGGCGATTTGAAACGTGTGCTTGCTCCGAGCGACCGCTCAGGCGCTTTTCGCGGGCGCAGTTCGCTTTATCTCTATAGTTTCGATACAAAAACTACGCAACGGCTCACGTTCGGGCATACCAGCGTATCGCTCGAAGACGTCAGTTTCGACAGTAAAAAACTGCTGTTTATGACGCACGAAAGCCGCATCACCGAACGTCCGTTCAGCAAATTAACTTTATATGAACTGGATTTACCGACACGGAAAGTCGATACGCTGTTTTCGGATGCGTTCATGAGGCAAGCCCGCTATTCGCCCGATGCGCAGCAGTTGTTAATCATAGGCGGCGCAGAGATATTCGGCGGCATAGGGCTGAACATTAAAGCGGGGCAAACGTCCAACATGTACGACCATCAAGCCATTCTTGTTGACCGCAAGACGTTGGAGAAAACGCCTATTACGCGCACTTTCAATCCGGCAATAAGCAGCGTGCAATGGTCGGCGTACGACAAGCAGATTTATTTTTCGGTAGAAGACAAAGACCGCACACAAGTGTATGCCTACGACCCGAAAAAAATGTCGTTCAAAAAACTCAAATTGCCGGAAGACATGGTTCGCGGATTTTCGTTGGCAGAACAAGCGCCTGCCGCCATTTTTCAAGGCGAGGGGACGAACAATGCTTTCCGTTTATACAGCTACAACCTCCGAACTGAACAATCGGTTTTACTGTCAGACCCTTTCAAAAAGCAATTGGACGAATTGGCGCTAAGCCGCGTAGTCGATTGGAATTTCACCGCGTCGGACGGAACAACCATCGAAGGACATTATTATTTACCCCATAATTTCGATTCCGGCAAAAAATATCCGATGATCGTGTATTACTACGGAGGCACTGCGCCTACGCCTCGCGCCTTTGAATTTTCGTATCCTTTGCAGGTGTATGCCGCGTTGGGGTATGTGGTATATACGCTGCAACCGTCCGGCACAACAGGCTACGGTCAGGAATTTTCAGCCCGCCACGTCAATACATGGGGCATACAAACCGCCGACGACATTATCCAAGGTACGCAGTTGTTCTACCGCGAACACGCATTTGTCGACAGCACAAAAGTGGGCTGCATCGGCGCATCCTACGGCGGATTTATGACCCAATACCTGCAAACCAAAACGGATATTTTTGCGGCAGCCGTTTCCCATGCGGGCATCAGCAACATCACGAGCTATTGGGGCGAAGGCTTCTGGGGTTTTTCGTACAGCGCGGCAGCCAGCGCATTCAGCTATCCGTGGAACAACCGGCAGTTGTACACCGAACAAAGCCCCCTGTTCCATGCCGACAAAATCAATACGCCGCTGCTGTTGCTGCACGGGTCGGTAGATACCAACGTACCCATCGGCGAAAGCATCCAGATGTATAATGCGCTGAAAATATTGGGAAAACCTGTTGAATTTATTACTGTGGAAGGCGAAAATCACGGCATTTCCGATTATAAAAAGCGTATCGAATGGAACAAAACCATTTATGCTTGGTTTGCCAAATGGCTGAAAGACCAACCCGAATGGTGGGAAGCGCTATATCCTGAGCGGCATAAGGAATAGGGGGCGGCGCGGTATGCGCCTATCCTTATTTACACGTGCTTTCGCGGCGCGGTATTGTTTTCGTTTTACCTTTTTGCTTCGGTCGTCCCTCCCTCCGCTTTTGGCAAAACTCCCTGCCCTGCTTAGTTTGAACTGCGGGCAAGGCGGAAGCCCAGAATGCTGTAGCTAATGCTCGGCGCAGAGTTGATGCGAAAGGCAACGCGGCAATTAGACGCATAGTAGTTCCAGCCACCGCCGCGAATCATGCGGGAAGAGCCGGTAGAAGGTCCCGTAGGATTGGTTTGCGCCTCTGACGGATAATCGCCATACCAATCACTGCAGCATTCATACACGTTGCCGCTCATGTCGTAAATACCCAACTCGTTCGGTGCTTTTGTCCCCACTGCATGGGCGGAGCCCGCAATACTGCCGCCATACCACGCCACGTCGTCAACAGTGTTGCTGCCGCTGTACTTGTAGCCCCCGCTTTGTGCGCCGCCGCGCGCCGCGTATTCCCATTCCGCCTCGGTGGGCAAGCGGTAATTTTTGCCGGTGGCGGTATTCAAGGCAGTGATAAACGCCTGTACATCGTTCCAACTTACATACCCTACCGGCAAATTGTCGCCTGTAAAATACGACGGGTTGCTGCCCATAACGGCTATCCACTGCACCTGCGTTACTTCGTACTTGCCGATGTGGAAATCGCTCAACGTAACGTTGTGCGCCGGATTTTCATTACTCTCGCAATCGCTGCCCTGTTCTCCGGTACAGCCCATCGTAAACGTGCCGCCCGCCACAAAGACCATATCAATATCAATGGTTGCCTGCGTAACGGCGACCTGTTGGCTGAGCGTACCGCCGGCGATGGTTACTGTGGCGTTGCGTGCCGTGGCACCCGGGTTTCCGTTAACGGTTACGGTTACCGTGTCGTTACCGCTGCCCGAAGCAGGCGTTACCGTACACCACGCAGCATCGCTCGCTGCCGTCCATGCCACATTGCTCGTTACGGCAACGGTGTATGTACCGGCGACGATGGTGGCGACAATGGTCGTCTTATCCACCGTCAAAGCGTGGGCGACTACGGTTACCGCGCACGCGGCGGTTTTGCCACCATCTTTAGTGGTAACGGTAATGGTTGCCGTGCCTACGCTCACGGCTGTTACTACGCCGTCGGCTACGGTAGCTACGGCATTGTCGCTGCTGCTCCACGCCACGGCTCTGTTGGCTGCACTGGCAGGCGCAACGATTGCCCTCAGCGTTTCATTCGCATCCACTACAAGCGTGAGTGTCGTTTTGGTTAGCCTTACACCGGTTACGTCTTTGTCCTGCTTACAAGATGTTACTACTGCGGCGCACAGCGCTAATGTTATCGCTCCTGTTTTCAGAAAATTCATGTTGTTCATATACATAATATTTTAAGGTTCAATAATAAGACAATAGTGCAAATATATAAAATATATATTGATTAAAAAAATAGCGACAGAACCAATGTT